>VGOF01000078.1 GCA_016875975.1 Chloroflexota bacterium
CGCCCGGTAGCTCTTCTTGGCACCCACTGCCGATAAGCCCATGTAGAACTCCTTGACGTCCTCGTTATTCCGCAGGAAATCGGCAGAACCATCCAGTACCACGCGGCCGTTTTCCATGACATAGCCACTGTGAGAAATGTTGAGGGCAATCCTGACATTCTGTTCCACCAGCAAAACTGAGGTCTTTTTGTCGGTATTGAACCGCTTGATGATGTCGTAGATCTCCTCTACCAGCATTGGCGCCAAACCTAGCGACGGCTCATCTAGCATCATTAGCCTGGGAGCAGACATCATAGCCCGGCCGATGACCAGCATCTGCTGCTCCCCGCCAGAGAGATAGCCACCGATATTATGTCGAAGGTCCCTGAGACGAGGAAAATAATGATAGACCATGTTCATGTCTTCCCTGATGGCGTGGTGCTCTTTGCGGTTATGAGCGCCAACCAGCAAGTTCTCCTCCGTGGTGAGGTGGCCGAATACTCGCCTGCCCTCTAAAGCCTGCACAATCCCCAGCTTGCCTATATCCACGGCGTTCCTGTTGTCTATTCTCTGACCATTCCACTCGATGCTGCCATCGGTAACCTCGCCTTCTTCAACCTTTAGCAAACCAGATATTGCCTTCAGAGTCGTGGTCTTGCCAGCGCCGTTGGCTCCGAGTAAAGCAACCACGGTGCCATCCTCCACGGCCAGAGATATACCGTGTAACACCTTTACCACGTTAAGGTAGACTACTTCGACGTTGTTTAGTCTAAGCATGTATTTTCTGTGCTCAAGGGGACTCCGCCAATGGGCGGAGTCCCCCATTCTCGGCTATATTACTACTTACCAAACCAGGGATACTCTTCATACTTGACCATTGGAGCTTCAATCCAGTCGCTGGGACTGCCGATTTTGCCGCCTTTTATCTGATAAATACGATTGTACTTGGTCAGCCTATTATCTCCTGGCGTATAGCTCACCGATCCTTGCAGACCACCGACATTGTAATTGTTCAATTTGTGAAACCCTTGAGTTTCAACAGCTTTCCAGGCTGCGGCATCGCCCTTGGCCAGCACATCATAGCCGGCATTCTTCACTACCAGCTTCAATATCTCGGCCACAATCAAGCTCTGTGCCCAGGAAGTGATGTAGTCCATGTTACCGTAGTTGGCTGGGTGAAGCTTCTGGCAGTACTCAGTCATTTTGGCCATGCCGGGCACATCGTCACCCCACAGCACGGTGGGGAAGGTCCCATAGACGCCTTCAACAACGTCAGCGCCGGCTAAGTCAATCAGAGCTTTCGTAAAACTGGCATGAGCGCAGCCGATAGTTAGCTTCTGATATGCCTCTTTACCGTAAGTGGCATAGAGGTTCTTCAAGATGACTGCAGTGGGAGCTGGCGTGCTGGAGATGTATATGACGTCGGGGTTCATAGATTTGATGTTAGTCACACTGTCCATTTCTGACGTAGTAGTAGCAGTATGCTCAAAAGGCTTTTCAAGAGAGGGAACAATCTCAATACCCAGCTCCTCAGCCTTAGCCCTGAAGGCATCCCTGGCTCCATATCCGGTGGGATTATTCAACAGGTGCAAGGCGAACTTTGGTTTCCCCTGGCCTTTCCAGATGTTCTTCATATAGAAGTTGGCGAATGCTAGGGCATCGTCACCGTAGTCAGGCGTTTGGCCATAGATGTGCTTGGGTGGACGGTACAAAGACGGAGCACTAAAGCAGGATATGCCTGGAAATCCCGCCTCGTTAGCTGATGTCATAGCTGCCGACATCTCTTTTGATGAAGCAGTGGTGAACAACAAGCAGCCCTCATCCATGAATCTCTTTACGATGACAACTGCTTGAGTGGCATCATACCTGCTATCTAGAGCCAGCACTTCGATAGGATATCCCCCAGCACCACCGAGTTCATCATTGATGTACTTGATGGCATCAAGATTGGCGTGAGTCATCACGCTTCCCTTCTCAGCCGCCGGGCCGGTGGTAGGATTCATCATGCCTACTTTTAGCACCTGGCCTGGTTTAGCCTTGGGAGCGGCGCAGGCGACGACAATGGGCACGAGAGCCAGCACCAGAGCTGTACAAAGCACCATAGTTAGTATTAGTATTTTTCTCGACATTTATAAACCTCCTTCAGTTTCTTTTTACCACCTTGCCTTTGAAGAACTATGCCAGCCTTTCACCTCCTTATTGAACTAATATGAAAATGGCCACAAACGATATGCGGCCCTGAATAGGTGCCAGCGGTGCGCTAGTCCACGTGGCTCCAGCACCAGGAACAGGATAATCACCAAGCCGAAGACCATGGGTGCTATACCACTAGTAAAACCTGCCGGTATAGCTGGAAAGGCTCTTTCCAAACCCGGAGAGATATACATTATTCCCTGTTGCAGTAGCCGGATAAAAATTACTCCCAGAATAGGACCGATGGTAGTTCCTAGTCCGCCGATGATCACCATGCCTATATAAAGTATGGAATCGGTGAGTGTGAAATTCTCAGCGTTCACGAAGCCAGACCAGTGAGCGAACAATGCCCCAGCGATTCCAGCCAAAAAACAGCCGATGAAGAAGGCAAGCAGCTTGTAGTAGAGTAGGTTAATGCCCATGACCTCGGCTGCCAGGTCGTTATCCCTGATAGCCACGAAAGCTCTGCCTACCCTGCCCCGTGCCAGGTTCTTGGCAAGCAAAACACATAGCGCCGTTACTGCCATGATGAGGTAGAACCGACTGGCTTCGCTCTTGAATATCAACCCTCCGATTGAAGCTGATGGTACACTCAGACCAACAAAGCCGCCTGTTACTGACCAGTGGTTGATAATCCAGATGATGATGAACTGGGCTGCGATGGTGGTGATTGCCAGGTAGAAGCCTTTAACACGTACCGATGGCAGACCAAAAATCAGTCCTATCAGCCCCGCCATGATTCCTGAGCATAGGAGTGCCAGCAAAAAGGGAACACCCAGCTTGCCTGTCAGGACAGCAGTGGTATAGGCGCCAACTGCAATAAAGCCAGCATGGCCTACGGATAACTGCCCACAGTATCCTACCAACAAGTTAAGTCCCAGGGCAGCAATGATGGTGATGCCAATGAGGTTAGATACGCCCAGCCAGTACTTGTTCAGGTACAGTGGCATGGTGAACAGGACAACTAGCAGCGCCAGGAACAGTACCCAGTGTGTCCTGGTGCGCAGCACTGCCATATCCCGGGCATAGTCGAAATTACGCGTACCGCAGGGTAATTCCATTCCTTATATCCTCTCTATCCGTTCCTCGCCAAACAGACCATACGGCTTAAAGACCATGACAACTATGATGATAATGAAGGGTATAATATCCTTGATTCCCGAGCCGATTATGCTGGTGAGATAGCCGCCGCCCAGGTTCTCACATAGCCCTATTATCGGGCCAGCCACCATGCAGCCGATAAACGAATCCAGGCCTCCCAGTATCACCACCGAGAACGATTTCAGACCGGTATCAACCAAACCATGTGTAATACCACCGATGCTGGATATTAGAATCCCGCCGATAGCAGCTACTATGCAGGCGAAAATCCATGACATAGAAAAGACACTGGTTACAGGAATGGCACAGGCTTGAACTGCTAGCTGGTCATCGGCCGTTGCCCTCATGGCAATGCCCATCTTGTGATATTTGAAGAACAAGGACAAGAGACCGAAAAGGACTAAAGATATCACTGCCGCCCAGACATATTCCTGGGATACTATCGCTGGACCAATGCGAATAGGCTCCTGAGGGAAAAGTGTGGGCAGAGCAGCCACGCTAACAGGCCAGATAAATGTAACCAGTCCCTCCAGGAAGTATCCAACGCCTAATGTCACTGTGATTAAAGACAGAATCGGCTGGGCGATCAGCGGTCTTAATGTCAATCTCTCAATTATCCACCCTAGAAATATTGCAAAGATGATAGTCAAGGGTAGGCCAATCCAATAGGGCAGTTTAGCCTGTACCAGCATTCCGTAGGTAAACCATGAGGAGACGAGCACCAGTTGTCCCAGCGCCAGGTTGGCTACGCTGCTTGACTTCCACACCAGTGCAAAGCCAAGCGCGATAAGCGCATAGACCATACCTACGGCTATTCCGGTAATCACATATTGCAGCAACTCAGCCATTTCCGATGCTCCTGACCTTTATGGTAGTAGCCACCACGCCTTTTCTGCCATCGCGATAGGTCACTGGCGCTTCTACGGTTACACTATCGTTGTCGCCATACATGGCATCAATTAAGTCCTTATAGCGGCCTTCCATGAACTCGCGCCTCAGCTTTCGGGTGCGGGTAAGCTCGGCTTCGTCAGGGTCAAACTCCTTGTGCAGCAGAACGAACTTCTTGACTCTAGCGCCACCAGGCAAGTAGCTATTTACCCGCATCAGGTCTTTCTGAATCAAATCGGCTACCTCTTCTTTCTGTGACAGGTCAACAAAGGTAGTGTAAGGGATGCTATTACGTTCTGCCCATTTCCCTACCATGGCGAAATCGATGTTTACCATGGCCGATACAAAATCTCTATCCTTGCCGCCGACCACCATGGCGTCCTTGATATATGAACTGAACCTGAGCCTGCCCTCGATGTACTGCGGCGCATATTTCACGCCTGAAGCCAGCTCTCCCATGTGCTCCAGCCTGTCCATGAAGATAAGGTGCCCCTCATCATTGATGTTGACCGCATCGCCGGTGCGGCACCAACCGTCCAGCTTGGCCGCTGCCGTTTTCTCCGGCTCGTTGTGGTATTCGCTGAAGGTGCAATCGCTTCTGACCAGCAGTTCACGCTCATCGCTTACCCTGACCTCCACACCGGGTGCCGGCCGCCCCACACTGTTGAAGTCTATTTCGCCCCTGCTATGGGAGGAGATAAAGCCGGCCTCGGTGCTGGCATAAGTCTGCCTCAGCTCAATGCCCACAGCATGGATTAGCCTGAAGGTATCCAGGCTTAGGACTGAGCTGCCGGTGACGGCAAAGCGGACATTGCTCAATCCAAGCTTATCCTTGAGAGGCCTCAAGAGGAAGAGATATGCCAAGCCATGCATGACCCGCCAGAACCAGCTTGGCCTCTCATCCTGGAAGTTGAGGTCAGCTATCTTATGCCCGACTGGGACGAACAGTTGGTATATAAAGCGCTTTAGGGGATTGGCATCGGTTATCTTCACCTGGATGTCGCTCACCAAGCTCTCCCACTGCCTGGGACCATAGATGGCGAAGTCGGGCCCTATCTCCCGGGTATCCTCGGCAACAGTCTCTGGCTCTTCAGGGAAGTTTAGCCTGGCTCCGGTAAGCAGGTGAGGGATGGTAGCAAAGTAGCTATCACCCACCCATGCAGCGGGGAAGTTGGACACCAGGTCGTCTTCCTCATCCAGAGGATAACGACTGACAAACCCTTGTGCCGTGGTAATCAGTGCTCGGTGGGTAAGTCTGGCACCCTTGGGCAGGCCAGTGGTGCCGGAGGTATAGTAAATGAAGGCAATATCGTTCCCCTTGCCCTTCGCCAGGTTACGTTCAAATAGCTCAGCATGGGTTTTTTCGTACTCCTTGCCCCGCTCTACCACTTCAGCAAAGCTGACAAGGATGGAGTCATCGTAGTTCTTCAGCCCCTTGGGATCCCAGTAAATGATTTTTCCCAGTGCCGGAATCTCGTCCTTAATCTCCAGGAACTTATCGGCCTGCTCCTGGTCATTGACCACGGCGAACCTGGCGCCAGAATGCGTGGCCACATATTTCACCTCAGACGGGATGGAATCGACGAAGATGCCGGTGGCGATGCCTCCTGCCGCCTGGGTGGCGAACTCCGCCCAGAACCACTCCGGTTCGTTGTCGCCGATAATGCAAACCACATTCCCCGGCTCCAGGCCCAGACTTATCAGCCCCAGCGAGAAGTATTTCACATTTTGGTAGTAGTCTTGCCAGGTATAGGTCTGCCAGATGCCACGGCTTTTCAGACACATAGCCGTCTTCTGGCTGAACCTTTCGCAGTTCAGCTTGATTAGCTGAGGTAGTGTCTCTGCAGTCGTCATACAGTATTCTGCGCCCATCGTTTCGCCTCAATAAAGAAGGGGCCTCCCGCCTGGGAGGCCCCTCTTGTTTTCTATATTCTTTCCCTGCTCTTCGTTAGCCAGATGCTCTCCCAGGCGTCAGCCAGGGCTTGGTAAAGGTGAAGACGAAAAAGAAGAAGCTGAAACTTACCTGGTTACTCATCTCGACCCTCATTAGTGCAGATAGTACCATAGCTACAAAACAGATGTCAACAGGGATAGCCTTCATTGTTACCGCCAACGCATCAATGCGTCTATTCTCAACGTATTTATGGTATCATCTACCTGCCGACAACACTTGAATCTAGCCTGGAGCAATAGACATGAGACGACATACCACCATTTTTATCCTGGCCGCTGTATTCATCGCCACGTCAGTATTGCTGTACTTCTTCCATTTTCTGATATTCAAAGACCCGCATCACATATTCATTTATATGCTCGGCGACCTGGCCTTCTTACCGCTGGAGGTTTTCCTGGTAGTGGTTGTAATAGAGCGCATCCTAGCATATCGGGAGAAACAGGCCACCATGAAGAAGCTGAATATGGTAATCGGTGCCTTTTTCAGCGAGGTGGGGAATGAACTGCTGGGGCGACTGCTGGGATGTTTTGAAAAGACCGAGGAAATCTGCCAGTGCCTTGCCATCAAAGGCAATTGGTGTCATGCTGATTTCACCAGGGCGGTTACCTGGGCGCATGGCTTCAAAGGAGGTCCTGATAGCACCAAGATAGACCTGCAAAGCTTACGAACGTTTCTAATACAAAAACGGCAGTTCCTGCTGGCTCTGCTGGAAAACCCCAACCTCCTGGAGCACGAACGC
>VGOF01000079.1 GCA_016875975.1 Chloroflexota bacterium
TGATTGGCTGTTTCTATATGCGCTGCACCGACCATCTGCCTCTGGTGCCAGACATCGGGAATTTCCTCTTTGGAGGCAGTTCCTCCGACCAGGCCATCACATTGGGCGGAGTAACACCACAGGGCGAGGATGCGGTAAGCGACATGACCTACATATTCCTCAAGGTCACTGAGTTGCTGAATATACGCGACCCCAACGTAAACGCACGCTATAATCCCCAGAAGAACTCGGATGCCTACCTGAAGCGCCTTTGCGAGGTGAACTTTATCACGGCAGCTACGCCTTCGATGCACAATGACGTGGTAGTCATGGAGTCGCTAAAGGAGTTCAACTACCCGGCTGAAGACTTGCGCGACTGGGCGGCTACGGGTTGCGTGGAGCCAACACTCTGCGGCAAGCACATGGGTCATACCAACTGCATGATGATGAACATGGTAGCCGCACTGGAGATGGCGCTGAACAATGGCAAGCATCCTCTGATGAACTGGGAAGTCGGCCCTAAGACAGGAGATATTCATAACGGCGGCTTCAAAACCTTCGACGATTTCTACAACGCCTTCACCGCCCAATTCAAGTTCCTCATCGATAAGTCGGTAGAATACAACAACATCCTGGGCGAGGCACACCAGTATCTGCGGCCTACACCATTGTTGTCCTCTCTCATAGACGGTTGCATCAGAAAGGGCAGAGATTTGACCCGGGCAGGCGCAAAGCACAACTCGTCGGGCAATGCTTGCATCGGCCTGGCCGATGTCACCGATTCTCTCATGGCTATCAAGAAGCTGGTATATGACGAGAAGAAGGTCACTTTCAAAGAGCTGAAAAAAGCCATTGATAACAACTTCGCCGATAACGCGGCCCTGCACGCGATGGCAACCAGGAAGGTCCCCTTCTTCGGGTCAGGCAGCGAAGAGGCAGTAGCCATGGCGGACAGGGTGACGCAGTTTGCCCATGACTGCTATGCCAGCCATACGAACTACAGGGGAGGAAAATACACTGCAGGTTTCTGGTCTATGTCCAATCATGTCGCCTTCGGCACGCTGGCTGGCGCCTTGCCCTCGGGCAGGCTGGCATATAAGCCGTTCACCCCAGGGCTGACACCAGAGCCTAACGCCTCCAAGAACCTGCTGGACAACATACGTGACGTGGCTAAGCTCAACCCGCACCACATGAACAACAACATAGCCTTCAATGTCAAGGTGGTGCCCAGCGCCAAGGACACACACCAGCAGGTGGTGGACCACATGTACTCCTATGCCAAGACCTACTTTGACCTGGGCGGGATGCAGATGCAGATGAATGTAGTCAC
Organism: Chloroflexota bacterium; assembly: GCA_016875975.1. Classification (GTDB taxonomy): domain Bacteria; phylum Chloroflexota; class Dehalococcoidia; order GIF9; family UBA5629; genus VGOF01. The sequence continues at coordinate 1,310 of VGOF01000079.1, forward strand.
TTCGGCTATGCTGCGCGATGCTATGGCACATCCCGAAGACTACCGAAATTTGCTGGTGCGTATCTCAGGCTACAACGCTTATTTCGTCACCCTGAACCGGGATTTGCAGCTCGAACTCATCGAACGTGCGGAATACGGGATATAGACCAACTCAGAACTTCCTTTCCCACCAACACGCCTTTGCAAGCCCGACCCTGGTCGCCTACGATTTAGGATGTCATTGCCCTGAGGCTGTCCGGGAATTGACTGTCATCGCGAGGAGACGCAGGCGACGTGGCGATCTCCGCCACCTTAGTTCAGTCATTCTGAGCGAAGCGAAGAATCTCTTCGTTTTCTCACTACTGAGATTCTTCAGTCGCCCCGATGCAATCGGGGCTCCTTCAGAATGACAAAAGAGGCACAGATTGCTTTGTCCTCCAGCAGAAGGACTCCCAATGCTATTTACGGATAGCCTCTGACAGAGGAAACGAATTGGACACACGTTCAATCCCTCTGCTATACTAACTCTCTCGTATGAACCTGAAACTGTGGTTCCTGGAAACCCGTCCTGCCTTCCTGCTCCTCTCCGTGGTGCTGGCTTTCCTGGGCACCTGTATAGCCTGGTATGACGGCGCTTTTCACCTGGGACACGCTATCCTGGCCTTCATCGGATTGCTTCTCTGCCATGTCAGCGTCAACGTGCTCAACGACTACTACGACTTTAAGAGCGGCATCGACCTCAAGACCAAGCGGACTCCTTTCAGCGGCGGCAGCGGTTTCCTCCCTGCAACAGCTCTAAAGCCCCGCCAGGTCTTCTGGTTCGGCATGATTTGCTTCTTCCTGGCAGTGCCCATCGGCATCTATTTCGTGCTGGTCAAGGGCTGGATGTTACTGCCTCTGCTGGCCGTCGGCGCTATCTGCATCCTGCTCTACACACCATTGATCACCAAGTGGGGCTGGCCCGAATGGTCGCCGGGGATAGGACTGGGTACCCTCCCCGTGCTGGGAGCTTACTTTGTGCAGACTGGCACCTATACCCTACCAGCGGTCATCGCCTCCATACCATCCGGCTTTCTGGTACATAACCTGCTGCTGCTCAACGAGTTCCCCGATGCGGAAGCTGATAAGACGGCAAATCGAAAAACCCTGCCCATAACCATGGGCCCAACAGGCGCTGGCATCGTATATACCGCATTGACCATAGGCGTCTATGTATGGACTATCGGCGCTGTCATAGCCGGCCTGATGCCTCCCTTTACACTGATAGCCCTGCTCACCCTGCCCTTCTCTGTCAAGGGTATCCAGGGAGCGCTGAACTCTCAAAACATCGGCAAGCTACAGGCAGGCATGGCCAATAACGTGCTCACCGTCCTGCTGGCCCAGCTATTGCTGGGCATCGGCTACCTGCTGGCAGGATTCTTCCAGTAACGCCAAAGCCCATAATGACCCAAGCCATTAATCATTGCTGCATCACCGGAGGTTCGGGAAATGAAAAAAGAAGATAAGAAAGCCCTGGCAGCCCCCTGCGGAATGTACTGCGGAGTCTGTGGGGTATACATCGCCACCAGGGATAACAACCAGAAGTTCAAGGAAAGGCTGACCACCGTCTACGGGGTACCAGTCGAAGATATCCACTGCAGGGGCTGTCTCTCTGGCGACACATGGTTCCTCTGCAAACAGTGTGATATCAAGTCTTGCTGCCAAAAGAAAGGCTACGAGGGCTGTCATCAGTGCAACGACTTCCCCTGCAAATACATAAACGATTTCGCTTTCCCTGTGGGCAAGAGGGTGATTATGAGAGCCATTCCCACCTGGCGCGAGCTGGGCACTGAAAAATGGATGGAGGAAGAGGAAAGGCGATACATCTGCCCCCACTGTGGCAGCAATCTCTTCCGCGGTGCCAAGCGCTGCCGCAACTGCAGCCAGCCTGTGGATGTAGATTGAACCAGAACTGACCATGTCCACCGACCTCATCCTGCTCCACGCCCCCAGCGTGTATGATTTCCGCCAGAAGACCATCCTCTATGGGCCAGTCAGCGACCTCATCCCCCCATCCTACGTCTTCGAGATGTACCCCATCGGCTTGACCAGCATCGCCGATTACCTGGACCGCCACGGCTATCGCGTCCGCATTGTGAACCTGGCTGTACGCATGCTACGCAACCGGAGATTCGATGCTGAGGCTATGATAAAACGCTTGAATGCGCCTATCTTCGGCATCGACTTGCACTGGATGCTTCACTGCCACGGCGCTATCGAGATAGCCAGGCTGGTAAAGAAATGGCACCCGCAGTCCAAGCTCATCTTCGGCGGCTTCTCCTCCACTTACTTCTATAAGCAACTATTGGAACGCCCTGAGATAGACTACGTGCTCCGCGGTGATTCTACCGAGGAGCCTTTCCGCCAGCTCATGGACTGCCTCAAGAATGGCAAGGAGCCGGAATCCGTGCCCAACCTGGCATGGAAAGACAGGCAGGGCAGGGTACACGAAAATCCCTTCAGCAACGTGCCATCGGACATAGACAATGTGATGGTGAACCACTATGGCAACGTGGTACGTTCGGTCATCAGGTATCGCGACCTCATCAGCTACACGCCAGTCAAGGACTGGCTGCGCTACCCCATCACCGCAGTGCTCACCTGCCGCGGCTGTAGCGAAAACTGCGTCATCTGCGGCGGCTCAGCAGCAGCTTTCCGCCGCTGCTACCATCGGGACAAGCCCGCCTACCGTTCGCCAGAGACAGTCATCCGGGATATCAAGCAAATCTCCCGCTTCAGCAACGGCCCAATCTTTGTCTTAGGCGACCTGCGCCAGCCCGGCGAGGATTACGCCACTGAGGTGCTCAGCCAGCTCCAGAAGCTCAAGCTAAAGAACCCATTCATCCTGGAGCTATTCAATCCCGCTCCAAAAGAGCTATTGCAGCAGATGAGCCGGGCCTGTCCCAACTTCAGCCTGGAGATATCGCCTGAGTCTCACGATTACGAAGTGCGCAAGGCCATCGGCAGGAACTATACCGACGAGGCTTTGGAGCAGACCATAGCCGATGCGCTGGACGTAGGCTGCGGGCGGCTGGACATCTTCTACATGATTGGCCTCACCAAACAGACGCCTCAATCTGCCCTGGCGACCATAGACTACTGTGACTACCTGCTCAAGAAATTCAACAGCGATAAGCGCCTGTGCCTGTTCACCTCGCCGCTGGCACCTTTTCTTGACCCTGGCAGCCTGGGCTTCGAGCAGCCAGAGCGATATGGTTATCGAGTCCTGTTCCGCTCACTGGAGGAGCACCGCCAGGCGCTGGCATCGCCACTGTGGAAATACTCGCTCAACTTCGAGACCAAGTGGATGGACCGCCAGCAGATTATGGACACCGCCTATGATGCCATCCTGCGGCTTAACCAGGTGAAGCGCAAGCATGGCGTTATTCACGAGAACCTGGCCAGAATCAGCGAGCAACGACTCAAAGGCGCCTGGGACATGGCGCACCACATAGATAACCTGTTGGCACAGGGCAAGCACCAAGAAATAGAGATATTGAAGCCAGAGGTGGACAAAATCAACGGCTTTCCCGTGGCAGAGAAGATACAACTAGAGGTGACGCCTCCGCTCATGCCGATTAAACCTTTCCACGCCCTGTGGTCAGTTCTCACCGGCAAGTAGCGAGGTCAACAGTCCTCTTCCAAAAGCCTGACCTAGGGCGGGCATTTGGCGCAAACAGAGCGGAACAGCGTGGTGCTCAGGTAACGGTCTCCCTTATCAGGTAGTATCACCACAATAATGCCGCGGTCTATATTCTTGGCTACCTGCATAGCACCGGCTACCGCAGCACCGCTGGACATCCCTACAAACAAGCCTTCCTTCAAAGCCAACTGGCGGGTCACATCGAAGGCATCTTCGTCTTTCACTATGACCTTTTCGTCGAAAGCCTTCGGCTGATAAATCTTAGGAACGATGGATTCCTTCATGTTCTTAAGCCCTTGAATGGTGTGACCTTCGGTTGGTTCCACGCCAATTATGGTCATCTCCGGCTTCTTTTCTTTGAGGTACTTACCGGCCCCGATTAATGTGCCAGTGGTACCCATGCCAGCAACAAAGACATCTACCTGCCCATCTGTCTGTGCCAGAACCTCGGGGCCGGTGGTCTCGTAGTGCGCCAGCACGTTGCTTGGGTTGTCGAACTGGTTAGGCATGAAGTATTTGCCAGCGTCTTCGTTCACCAGTTGCCAGGCTCGCCTGATGGCGCCATCGGTGCCTTCCTTGGCTGGCGTGAGTGTGACTTCGGCACCCAGAGCCGCAAGTGCCCCCTGCCTTTCAGTGCTCACGCATTCGGGCATGAATAGCTTGACGCGGTAGCCCTTGGCAGCCCCTATCATAGCCAGGGCAATCCCCATATTGCCAGAGGTCGGCTCGACTATGACTTTGTCCTTAGTCAGCGCACCCGACTCCTCGGCTTTTTTAATCATGTAGTAGGCAGGACGGTCTTTGACCGAGCCTCCCGGATTAGCACCTTCAAGCTTCCCAAAAATGGTGACCCTGGAGTTGCCATTCAGATTACGCAGCTCTATGAGTGGAGTATTGCCGATGGCATCAAATATACTTGGCTTTTTGTTCTGCATCTTTATCAACCGCCATGATTGTATCCCTTAGCAGCCTGTTCAATCAAGTCGAAAGCCGGGGGTGCCAAGTTGGGCTTGCTGATGAACCCTCATTACGCTAGACTGAGATACCGAAATTTTGAGCTGGCAACAACGTGGTAAGGCTTACTTTTTACGGCGGCATAAATGAAATAGGCGGCAACAAGATACTGCTGGAAGACGGCGGCCGGAAGCTGCTGCTGGACTTCGGTTTCCCTTATAAACGGCACAAGGAGTTCTACGAAGAATACTTGAAGCCTCGCGCGGGTGCTGGCTTGCTCGACCCTCTGCGTATGGGATTACTGCCACCGCTGGAAGGGCTTTATCGGGATGACCTGGGGAAGATACAGGGGCTTTGGGAGCAGTTTCGTGATGAACCTGCCTATCGCCGGCTTGACCATCTTGATGGCGTGCTGCTGTCACATGCCCACCTTGACCACTCCGGCCACATAGCCTTTCTCAGAGAGGACATACCGGTATATTCCACCGCAACCACAGCATTCATCGCCAAGGCGATTCAGGATTCGGGTAAGTCCGATTTCGACCAGCAGGTGTGCTACTTTGACTACAAGAAGCCGGGCGTTCCCGCTGGCTGGAAACAGGGGGCACTGCTCACCACTGATAAGAAACAGCAGCGGCAATTTTGCATTGCCGACGCTGATTTAGCATCGTTAAGCGAAGAAGCTGTCAGGTTCTGGCTCAAATCACCAGGGCAGAAACCTCTAACGCCTTGCCCCCTATCCGCTCACAGTAGCTGCAGCTTCAACCTGTGCTGTTTCCCCGTCGACCACTCCATCCCCGGCGCCTGCGCCTGGGGCATCGAGACCAGCGCCGGCTGGATTATTT
>VGOF01000080.1 GCA_016875975.1 Chloroflexota bacterium
CCACTCCTACAGAGGTGATTAAGCCACGGTTTCGTAATCGCCTTATTTCCTTATCAACCGCTAGGTCTAATATCTCGCGCATCTCTGTTTGGCTTCTCACCTGTATAGTTTCATGTTTAACCCTGCTCCGCGTAAAAATGGCACCTCTAAGAAGATTTTCCAAGCCATCATTCCTACAAATTATAGGCAATTGGCCGAATTCACTAACCTGTATAACAACAAACTGTTTATTGTCCCTGTCGACTGTTCTCACAGTCAGTTCAACGTATGGGTCAGCATATTTCTGGTTGATATACTCCATAACATCATCCTGCCTAAATGAGCTGACGTGATCTTGTTCCATGCCCCTTGGATTATAGGTCTCTCCCTCCTTCACAACGCCAATCACAATTGCACCGCCATCAGGGATATTGGCCATGGCCATCACAGATTTGGCAATCTTGGCCTTTGTACTTGTCGCTTGCCAGCTCATTGAGCTTTTGTATTCAAGGTTTCGCTCTTCGCGGCCATGATAGACTAGCTCCAGTAGTGCTTCATCAGACATTGCAATTTGCCCAGGTAGTCTTCCGTACCAACTCTATTTTAGCATACACACTGGTCGCCAAGTGGGCAATACTAAACATAACAATTTGAGTTTAAGTGTAACAAAACCGGGACATGTTCCATGTCCGCGAATAGGTTTCACTCGGGTGGCATAACTTGTCCAGAGATAACAAACCAATAAGGATGAGAAAACAAGTGAAATTTGAGGAAATTCGTATTTAGTCAATTATTCTTAGACACCAGCGCAATTTTCTTTTTCTTGAACCAATCATAGAACTTCTGTGGGTCACAAAACCAGGGTAATACCGCACTACGTTGTATCCAGCCATCGCTCACTTTTAATCCGCCCCAGTCGTGTAATAACTCCTCCGTGACCCTGTAAGCTCCATACCGCCACCCACCAATAGGAATACACCGTTCCAGTCTGCCTGACAGCCCCTCCTTGCCAAACACTACTATGTCTGTATCGTCAGGTTTTCTCCTGGTGTGTGCATTCTTATGCCAGTCTTTTTCTGGGACCGCCTTAGCGGACATCACTCTATCCACAACGTATAGACCGATCAAAGCATAAATCAACTTAACAATGCAGGGTTTGACAGGGCGGAGTGCTGCATAGAACGCGAGAACATCACCGCTTACCAGGCCTTGTAGTGGTCTACCCCTGAAGTCCTCATCCCCATAAGTCAAGTATTTGAAATCCGGGTCGAGATGCGATTTTTGTCCTACAAGTTTCTGCGGGAGTTCTACGCCTAAGGAGTCGCACACTTGCTTAAACTCGTCGTAAGTTGTGCCATATTTGGTGCGAATTGGCTTCTTTCCCTTCGCCTCTTTCTCCACGATTGGGACGTACGCAAAACTGTGTGTTTCCGGGTCAACAGGCGCAACCCAGCCTCCTGACTCTGGGGTTATATCTATCCCTACTCTTACTAGATATGCATTCATGGCGGAGTCCGTAGCCTGCAATATTATACGTTATAGATTAGGAGAGATGAAGCTAACAAATATCGGCTATCTTTCAAACTGGCGAGATTGCACAAAAGTCAGGAAAGTGCAGCGATTACTCAGCATATCATGCAAGGTGTATTTTGGTGACAAGATTTCGCTTAGGATTCGGTGATTTAATATTAATGAGATAGGAACACATAAAACTGATTATAAGAGAGCTTGATTGACACTGGGGAACCAATGGCCACCCAAGATTCGAACCGAATTTAGCTATGTTTTCGTAATTAAATCATGGGGCGTGGAACAAATGTGAACGTAGAAATGGAGTGGCTGGGGATCCAGGATTCGAACCTGGCCTTACGGATCCAGAGTCCGCTGTCCTACCGCTAGACGAATCCCCAAACTGGCTAGGATTATATCATGCGAGTGTATCACCAGCAAACAGCCCATCTGATGTATAATCAAAGCAACTGAACAATGGCGCTCGCCAGAGGAGACATATGGACATCAAGTGGCTAATACTATATTTTTTCCTGGGTGGAACAATTGTTACGCTGGTAACCTATTTCGGAGGCCAGGGGAAGGGACTGCTGGCTGCCTTCGTGGCTTTTTTCCCCAGCATTACAGTCCTCTCTATGTTCACCATATACTTCACCGGCGGCTTGAATGCCACTACTTCCTACTTCAAGAGCATGCTGCTGTTACTGCCCGCCTGGCTTTTATATGTCATCCCCGTGATGTTTTTACTGCCCAAGCTGGGACCCGTACCCTCTGTACTCATTGGCATTTCCGCATATGTCGGTGCCGCCTTTCTGACCATAAAGCTAGTAGGTTAGCCCCAGCCACTTACTAATAACGACAAAACGACTCAGCCGAAAGGAGAATGAGAAATGAAATCAAATTGCGAAGACTGCGGACTAAGAAAACGAGCAGAGAGAAATCCAGATTCACTAATGGCTAGAATCTGGCGGTGGCACACCAAATGGTGCCCAGGCTGGAAAGCTTACCAGGAGCAACTGGCCAAGGGCTCAAGAGCTTGAGACGAAGTCCAACACAAACTGCTTCTCAGCAGCCACAGCTAAAACCCATACCATCTGGCTACTTCATCCAGTGACGCACGCTCGGTATGCAACTGGTTTATGGGTTCATCCCAATCAGGATAGCCAATAGCTATCCCTAACACTATTATCTTTGAATCAGGTATCTCCAGCACCTTTCTCAGCACATCAGGATACATCACGGCCGCAATCTGGGCAATAGTTCCCAAACCATGCTTGGTAGCCAACAACATGATATTCTCAGCCACGCAGCCACAGTCGAAGATCGGCCAAACATTTACAGAACCAGCCTGCAAATAGAAGGAGCGGCTAGTAAGAACATAGATGGCATTAGGCGCTTCAAAAAGCCGTAGTCCAGCCAATGTCCACGCCACCCTCTTTTCTTTATCCTCTCTGCCGATGCCCTTAATCTCAAAGACGCTAGCGCCGACGGCCCGACGACGCGTGTTAAAAGGCTCAGGGAATTCCTTAGGTATCGGCACATCAGGATTGGGAATATCCGATGACCTGGCCATGAAACCCTCCCTGACCTCCTCCAACTTCTTGCCACCTACAATAGCAAATTCCCACGGCTGCGTGTTTGCCCAAGACGGAGCACGCAACGCTAACTCCACTATCTCCTTCAACACCTTTTGAGGAACAGGGTTAGGCTTGAAAGCCCTGATTGACCTCCGCTGGCTTATGACTTCAACAATATCCATATGTTAATCTCCTTTCTGTGACATCATCTGCAAATCTCATGTTATACGCCAGCAGCAAACCTGTCAATTCAATGTTCACCAAACAACAGATAGTATGAGCCTTCCTGAACCTACAAACTAGCCAGCTTGCCAAGCTATGACTCGGTTGCTATACTCCAATTCGGGAATGAACACATGCAGGATTGGCAGGCCTTACAAGAATCCATAGAAATCAGCTTCCAAAACCTGGAACTGCTTCAGGAAGCTTTTGTTCATTCGTCTTATGTCAACGAAAATGCTGTCTCTGCCATAACAGACAACGAACGCCTGGAGTTCCTGGGCGACGCCTTACTGGGCTTCACCGTTGCCGAAAAGCTATACAAGGAATTCCCCCAACTTACCGAGGGCGAGCTGACCGAGATGCGCATTTCGTTAGTGCGCCAGGAGACCCTGGCACAAATAGCCGCAGAACTGAGGCTTGGAGATTACCTGCAACTGGGCAAAGGCGAAGAATCCAGCGGCGGACGGAAGAGACAGACCAACCTGGCCGATGCTTTCGAAGCCCTGGTAGGAGCCATCTATCTTGACCAAGGCCTGGATGCAGCACAGAGCTTCGTGCTGGACAAGCTTGATGTACAGGTAGCCACGCTCAAAAACGAAGGGATAGGTCGCAACTACAAGGCCCTACTACAGGAATTCACCCAGGCCAAATACAGGCAGCTCCCAACCTACCGCACCATCGAAGCTTCGGGGCCTGCCCACAATAAATACTTTGTTATCGAGGTCGCCCTGGGCGACAAACTACTAGGGACAGGGGCAGGGAAAACCAAGAAGGCAGCCGAGATGGAAGCTGCCCAAACAGCCTGGGAAAAACTGACTCCCAAATGACCCAAGCTAAGCAGTGCTTACATCGCATGTTTCAAGACTATTATCTCTGCAACACCAGGTAACTGCCCTGCTTTCAAATCGACCTCGCTGGAATCGATCTCCTTCACATTCTGCTTCCCCTTGAGAAAATCCTCAACCCCAGCTATAGGATATTCCAACTTGGATGTCTTGTAATGCATAGGAACAATCACCTTGGGTTTCAAGTCGTCGCAGACCTGGCTAGCAACGGCAGCATCAACGGTGAAGAACCCCCCCACTGGGACAAGCAACACATCTACCGCTCCGATGTCGGCAACCTGCTGCGAGCTAAGTCTATGCCCCAGGTCACCTAGATGACAGACCTTCACTCCATCCACAGATAAGCAGAAAACAACGTTGTCACCCCGAGCCTTGCCAGCAGACTCATCATGATGGGTATCCACCCCCTTAATCTTGATGCCCTTGACTTCCCTAACCCCTGCACCTGTGACCACCTCGGGACTACCACCTACCGCCTCAACATTGTTGTGGTCAGCATGGCCATGGCTAGCGGTGACGATATCGGCGCTTTCCTTTACAGGCGAGTAACCCACACCACCTCCCACAGTATACGGGTCAGTGATTATCCTTAATCCGCTATCAGAGGTAATAAGAAAACAAGCATGCCCTAACCATTTTAGCTTCATAGCACACCCCCTAATTCTTACTGAAAGCCAAGGCTAAGTTGACCAAAGTCCGAACGCCGACACCAGTGGCACCTTTCACCAGATAGCCACGATCCTTATCAGCCATAAAAGTACCGGCAATATCAATGTGCGCCCACGGCTTGTCTCCCACAAATTCAGACAGAAACTGTGCTGCAGTGATGGCACCACCCCACCTGCCACCTGAGTTCTTTATATCCGCCACATCGCTTTTGTTCAACTCCTTATACTCTTCATCCATAGGCATCTGCCACAATCGCTCGCCAGCTCCAGTGCCAGCTTCAACAAGCTTGTTCATAAGTTCCTGATTGTTGCCAAATAGCCCACTGCGAAAGCTCCCCAGCGCTACATGGCAAGCACCAGTCAAAGTTGCCACATCTATCACTGGCGATAATCCTTGCTTCACTGCATAACCCAGAGCGTCAGCCAAAATCAATCGCCCCTCAGCATCGGTGTTCACCACCTCTATGGTTTTACCATTCATCGCCCTCAGAATGTCGCCAGGCTTGGTGGCATCACCACTGGGCAGATTCTCTGTAGCCGGAACCACACCGCTAACATTAATCTTAGGCTTCAATCGAGCGATAGCACTCATGGCCGCCAGCACTGCCGCAGCCCCCGACATATCGCCTTTCATTTCCCACATATTGTCCGATGGCTTTAACGATATACCACCAGAATCAAAAGTAATACCCTTACCCACAAGGCCCAGTGTATCAGGTGAGCCTTTGTCACCCTTGTAGCTAATCACAATCAGCTTCGGAGGCTGGCAGCTTCCCCGAGCCACACCTAACAGTGCACCCATCCCTTCCTTCTCCATCCGCTCCCTGTCCAGCACAACCAAGCCAAGCCGGTATGTCTCGGCCACCTGTTCCGCAGCCTTCGCCAAATCGCTAGGGGTCATCATATTAGCCGGCTCGTTTACCAGGTTGCGAGCCAAATTAGTAGCCTCAGCCAGAATTCTGCCCCTCCCCACACCTTTATCGAGCGCCTCTGCCTTCGCTTTATCCCTCTCCACTATTATTAACTCCTCCACATCATGATTCTCCGGCTCCTTGCTGATATGTTTGCGAAAGCGGTAGAGACCGAGTATACTGCCCTCTACTATCATTTGGGCCAACGCATCAGGCTCAAATCCTCCAGCACCGGCACCGTGCACAATGGTAGCAATGCGACGGCAATTCAATCTCCGCAACACTCGGCAGAATTCCCCAGCTAGGCCACGGACTTTGTCCGGAGTCAGCTCCTTCTGTTTGCCCAGCCCAGCAACTGCCACTATACGTGCTGGAACTCTGCCTAAGCTATGAACAATGGCTACTTCGTTAAGCTTCCCTTTCATCTCGCCATGTTCAATGAGCTTGGTAATTGCCCCATCAAGCGCCTTGTCCACAACAGCCGTGGCCCCACCAGGACGTTCTACACCTTCAAAAAGGTTGACCACAACCGCATCGGCTTCGATAGAACTGATGTCACCCACTTTGATAACAATATTCAAATTCGCCTCCTCTGACATGCGGTCTATGTGCCCTACAATTCGCCATTTATCCACTCCCAACCCCCACACCATTTTACGCTATTGAGCGCACCCTGTGCATTCTATCGATTTATCAGGCGTATTACCTTGTCGATGACCAGCGCAATATCCCGCGAGGTGTCCACCACCAGGTGATTCCTCCGTATTCTATCCACCCTGGACTGCATACGCCTGTAGATTTCCCGATCAGCATCCGATTTGTCCTCTGGGTGAATACCCCTGTCCCGCACCTCAAGACGCTCATACACCAGTTCGGAAGGCGCTTCAACACGTACCAATACCAGCTTTGCCTTGGTTCTACTGCTGATAGCATATAGATGTTCGCGATGATACTCGGAAAGGTTGGTAGCATCGAGGATAACAGATATACCATCCTGCAAAAGTTGCCCTATCAGCGCATGGCAAGCATCAAAAAGGCGC
>VGOF01000081.1 GCA_016875975.1 Chloroflexota bacterium
CGAGTTTGCGATATTTGGGTACATGGTTGAGATTAATTGAGATTAATTGAGATTGATTGAGATGGGGTTGGGGGAAGCGGGAGCCGATGACGAGGTCGGCCTTGCCCTCAGTGATGGGGGATATGAGTGCCGGAATCTCGTCTGGGTTGTGCTGACCGTCACCATCCAGGGTAACCAGAATATCGGCGCCGTTTGTTCTAGCTGCTTGAAACCCTGACTGCGTGGCAGCGCCGGCGCCTTTTCGTTTTTCGTGTCTTATAACATCGGCACCGGCATCTCTGGCGATTTCGGATGTTCTGTCTGTTGAACCGTCATCGATGACTATGACCCTGTCAACGTACTTTTTTGCTTTGGTCACTATGTCAGCAATGAATTGCGCTTCGTTAAGGCAGGGAATAGCGGCGATGATTTTAGGATGAGACTTATGGTGATTGGTAGATAGTTGAGACATATTGAATACTGATAGAGATTAAGTTGCGACTTGTTGAATATTCATTGAAAATGATTTACTCATAATACTTGGGCTTAGAGCAGCCAAGTTTCTATTAGTCTCAACCAATACCTATCAGTCTCTATAAGTAGCTACTTTACGGTTACGGACTTGGCCAGGTTGCGGGGTTTGTCTGGGTCTTTGCCAAGGCTGACGGCCGTGTGATATGCCAGCAGCTGTAAGGGGATCACGGTTATCATGGGATATAGAAGCTCGCTGACCTTTGGAATCTTTACCCAGAAGTCGAAAATTTGGTTCTTTCTGTCGGATAGGGCAATGATATAGGCACCGCGAGACTTGGCTTCCATGGCATTGCTCATGGTCTCATCATAGGTATAATCGTTGGGGCAGATAACGGCCACAGGGGTGCCTTGTTCTATGAGTGCCAGCGTGCCGTGTTTTAGTTCGCCAGCAGGCATGCCCTCAGCGTGTATGTAGGAGACTTCTTTTAGCTTTAATGCACCTTCTGAGGCAATGGCGAAGTTGATACCTCTGGCTATGTAATAGAAGTCATGTTTGTACTTTAAGCGCTCACTTAGTCGCTTCAGGCGCTCGTTGTTCCATTCAATGGTCTTGGCTACCTTGCTTTTCATACCTTTAATATCCTTGACGGCTTTGTCGAAGGAATTGACCATGGAAAAAGAGAGCAGGTAGAAGACGGCAAGCTGGCTAAGAAAAGACTTGGTGGCGGCTACGCATTGTTCAGGGCCACAGTTAAGATATATAACGTGGTCGCTCATATTGGCTAGCTGGGATTGTGGCCTGTTCACTATGGAGACAATCATAGCCTTGTTGTCTCTGGCTCTTTTTACACCTTCGATGACGTCGGCTGTTTCACCGCTTTGGGACACTGCAAGCACTACTGTGTTCCTGTCTACGGAGTCGGCGAAGTAATGGAACTCAGAAGCCATGACCACGTCGCAGAACTTTCTGCCTACCTTTGAGAAAAGGTATCTGCCAACCAGGGCGGCGTATCTTGAGGTTCCACAGGCGGTCACGATTACCTGTCCAGCACGGAGTATGTCCATGGCTATCTCTGTGAAAGCTTTCTTGTCCTGCCTTACTGCTGCTTCCAGTGCTTCTGGCTGTTCCATTATCTCTTTGAGCATGAAATAATCATAGCTCTGCTTGTCGGTATCGAGCCATTGAGTTTTTAGATTTGTGGGCTTCTTGGTTAGCTTTCTCCCTGCTGCGTCATAAAATTCTGCGCTGTCTCTTGCCAGTACTGCTATCTCTGTGTCGGCTAAGGGTATGAGTTTGTTGGCTATTCCAGAGCAGGCCAGTACATCACTGGCAGCGAAGAAGGCGCCGTTTCCCAATCCGATAGCTAGTGGGCTGTCTTTCCTTGTGCCTACAATCTTGTCGGTGTCACGTGATGACATGGCCAGGAAGGCGTAGGAACCCTTCAACTTCGGGGCTATCGCCAAGACTGCTTCTTCGAGTGAGCGTTTATTCTTCATCTCCTCTTCGATGAGGTGCGGGATTACTTCTGTGTCTGTCTCTGAAGTGAAACGGTGACCGTTGGTGGATAGTTGCTTGCGTAACTCTTGATAATTGTCGATTATACCGTTGTGCACTACGGCTATGGTCGAGGTGCAGTCACAGTGAGGGTGAGCGTTGGCTTGAGTTACGCCTCCGTGGGTAGCCCAGCGTGTGTGTCCGATAGCTGTGTTACCCAGCATTTTGCTGAGGTGATGTCTGGACTCGATTTCGCCCAATTTACCCACGTCTTTACACAGAAGCAAAGTACCGTTGTTGAATGTAGCGATACCGGCAGAGTCATATCCCCGGTATTCGACACGCCTGAGCCCTTCGAATACTACTGGAGCTGCCGTCTCTCTGCCGCAGTAGCCTATGATGCCGCACATTATGTTTGTATTATACATGATGGTATTCTGATGGCAAAGGTCGGGTAACGGAAGGAATTATTCTTCAGGGTTACCTCGGTGGGCTGAAGCTCCGCGCTATGTGTCTGCCGTCTGTAAGCGGCTATGCGCTAGCAAGTTAAAGGATGAGCATGGCGTCGCCGAAGCTGTAAAAGCGGTAGTGGAGGTTCATTGCCTCCTGGTAGGCTCGGAGTATGAATTCCCTGCCGGCAAAGGCTGAAACCAACATCAGCAACGTTGACTTGGGCGGATGAAAGTTGGTGACAAGTGCATCCGTAGTCTGGAACTGGTATCCGGGAAGGATGAACAGGTCAACCCAACCGGCGAATGGCTGGACTTTACCTGACTGACTGGCTGCTTCTACTAGCCGAATGGTGCTGGTACCGACGACTATGATGCGTCTGCTGGCTTTTTTGGTCTCAATGAGCAAATCGGCAACCTGTGGACTGAGTTCGCCATATTCCTTGTGGATTGGATGGTGGCTGGGTTCTTCTGCACGAACCGGTCGGAAGGTATCCAGGCCGATGTGGAGTGTGACGAAAGCTAGATTTACTCCTTTTTGCTGTATTTCAGCCAGTAGTTTGGGTGTGAAGTGAAGCCCAGCCGTGGGTGCGGCTACGCTACCTTTGACCCTTGCATATACGGTTTGGTAGCGTTCAGGCTCAGAAAGCGGTGTGCGTATGTATGGTGGCAAGGGTACTTTTCCCATTTGCTCCAGCAATGCCTCGTCTGAGACGCGCACCAGTCGGATGCCGCCTGCTTGCTGTTCAAGGACTTCAATGATTAGTTGTTGCCCGGGTTCACTGGACTCAAGAGTTACACTGATCTTCGCGCCCGGCTTTGCTTTCCTTCCTGGGCCAACCAGAGTTTCCCAGATGCAATTATCTACGCGGCGCAGCAATAGCAATTCTATGTCGCTGGTGCCCTTTTTTCCTATGAGCCGTGCTGGGATGACCCTGCTGTCGTTGAAGACCAGCGTGTCTCCGCTTTCTAGATATTGAAGAATGTCGCGGAAGTTGTGATGTTCGGTTGAGCTTGTTCTGCGGTGGAGTACCATGAGTCGTGATTGGTCTCGCGGCTCCAGTGGTGTTTGAGCGATAAGCCCTGGGGGCAGGTAATAATCGAAGTCACTGGTTCTCATGCGGTAAGCTGATTACCGATTCAGGAAGTAGAGGATGAGATTTATGATGAGCGTTAGGATGATGCTCAGGATGAGAAAGGTGACGATGGGGAAGTAGAAAGAAAATCCCTCTTTCTTAATCACTATGTCTCCTGGCAGCTTGCCGAAGAATGGGATATGCTGACCAAGTATCATTACCAAACCGAGGAGAATGATAATACCGCCGACTATTAGCAATATTTTGCCTATGCCTTCCATTGACTAGTCTCCTGTGGAAGAGCGACGTTGCCAGTACTGAGTGAAGCTCTTGATGGCTCTGGCGGCACGTTCCATGGACGGGAAAACAGGTATGTAGGCTCGGGCCAGGTCTTGTTCTAGTTGCACTCGCTCTGCCTCGTGAGTGCCCGGTGGCAGTACGAGCACCAGTGGCTTGTGTTGTTTGTTTTTCAGGTCTATGAAGATGTTATTTACGGTTCGTGCCACTTCGAATGGAAAGTATCTTAAAAACACTCCGATATCTTGTTGCACTAGCAACAGGTCTATGTTGGGGTCGTCCAGCACTGCCTGGGCTGCTTGCCGGATTCGGTCAGGATTACTGCCGGTCTGGCTGACATCCACAGGGTTACGAAGAATGCTACCTACGTGGCCAATGATGTCGATTAGCTTGTCTCTTGTCTCCTTAGTCAACTGGGGGATATTGAGCCTGGCATCGGCGCAAGCATCGCTGGCTGAGACAGAGATGCCGCCGCCGCCATCAGCCATGCCACCTATAACTGCAATTCCGTTTCCCTGGGGTTTGTTCTGTGGCCGCTGGAGCATCTGGAAGATGAGCAGGGCATCGGACAGGTCTTCGATGTTGTGCACCTCGATGGCGCCAGCTTGTTTAATGAGGGTTGACCAGACTGCTGGCGAGGCGGCCAGTGAACCGGTGTGGGATCTGGCTGCTGCTGCCCCGATATCGGTTCTACCGGCTTTCCATACGACAACGGGCTTAGCTCGGGCAGCTTTTGTGATAATTTCTGCCAGGCGGTCACCGTTTCTGGTGCCTTCGAAGTAAGCACCGATGATTTCGGTCTTTGGGTCTACGGCTAGATATTCAAGGTAGTCAGGGCCATCGAGGTCAATGCCGTTCCCGAAGCTAATTCCTTTGTTGAAATAAAGGCCTCTGGCTGTGCCAAGCTCTGTTAGCTTCTCGCCGATTCCTCCGCTCTGGGTAACGAAGCTCACGGAACCCAGCTTGCCTTTCCTACCTACTGGGCCGTAGGGGAGCCCACCTTCCACTGAGTAGGCGCCGAGACAGTTAACCCCTACTACTCGGAAGCCACCCTGGCGCGCTTTCTCCACCAGTTTTTTTTCCAGTTCGGCCCCGTAGGCATCGGATGATTCGCTAAAGCCGGCCGTGAAGAAGTGTACTGCCTTGACACCCTTGGCGGCTGCATCATCGAGCAGCGCGGGTACGTTGTCTCGTGGTATGGAGACTACTACATAGTCCACATCGCCAGGTATTGACCTCAGATTAGGATAAACCCTGTAGCCGAGAAGCTTACCGCCGTGGGGGTTAACTGGGTAAAGTGGGCCGGTGAAGCCCATGTCTATGATGGCTTTGAACCAGGATGAACCTACCTTCAAAGTGTTTTGGGAGACGCCGACGACGGCTATGGACTTGGGATAGAAGATAGGTTGGAATCTTTGTAGCAGGTCCTGCTGAGATGTTTTAGGCACGCTATGATTTTATCCAAAAGGGGCTGGGCGGCGCAAAAGCCGCCCAGCCATGGTTCCTACGCTGTTTATTAGAACAAGCCGCTCACATTGCCTGTCTTTACATCTACATCTACCTTCCTGTAGGCGGGGTCGGAACTGGTGCCGGGCATGAGACTGATAGTTCCAGCCATGGGGCATAGGAATTTGGAGCCAGAGTAGATGAGTATATCGCGAACAGGCAGAGTCCAACCCTTGGGGACACCTTTCCACTCCGGAACGTGTGACAAGCTGAGATGGGTTTTCACCATCATGGTGGCATAGTCGCTGTACTGTGGGTCGTTTTCCAGCATCTTGGCCTTGGCCTCGGCATCAGGTGTCCAGGATACGCCATCGGCTCCATAGACCACTTTGGCGATTTTCTCCACTCGCTCGCGCAGCTTCGTTTCCAGCGGGTAGAGGAATTTGAAGTCGTTCTTCTCGTTGCAGGCGTCCATTACTACGTCGGCTAGCTCAAGTGCGCCATCGCCGCCTTTGGCCCAGTGTTCAGAGAGAGCACAGCGTGCTCCGGCAGCCTCGGCCGCTTTCCGCACCATGGCGATCTCATCTTTGGTATCGGTGTGGAAGGCGTTGATGCAGACCACGGGGTTTATGCCTGCGGCCCTGATGGTGTTGATGTGGTGTACCATGTTGGGCAGGCCTTTCTCGAGCAGTTTCAGGTCCTCTTTGGTGTACGAATCGGGCAGGGGCAGGCCGGCCACAACCTTGGGACCGCCGCCGTGCATCTTGAGGGCGCGGATGGTGGTGGTGAGCACTGAGACGTGTGGTATCAGCCCACTGAGGCGGCACTTGACATTCCAGAACTTCTCGAAGCCGATGTCAGCGGCGAAGCCGCTCTCGGTTACATGATAGTCGAACATTTTTAGGCCGATGCGGTCAGCGATGATGGATGATTGGCCGACGGCGATGTTGGCAAATGGGCCAGCGTGCACCAGGCAAGGCTGGTATTCAGCGGTACACATGAGGGTGGGATTGATAGTATTGCGCATCCAGGCGGTCATGGCGCCGCCAACTTCCAGGTCGCCGGTGGTTACTGGCTTGCCCTTCTTGTCGAAGGCTACCGTAATTTTGTCCATCCTCTCTCGCAAGTCTGCCAGGTCTCTGACGATAGAAAGCATAGCCATCAGCTCAGAGCTGACGGCGATACCGAATTTGGACTGCATCAGGAAGCCGTCCATTTTGCCGCCAAGGCCTATGATGATGTTGCGTAGGCCCTGAGCGCAGAAGTCGATTATCCAGCCCATTTCCACTCGGGTTGGGTCAACGTCCAATCGGCGCAGCTTGCGCTTGGCCAACTCGGCATCATCGTAGTTGCGCTCGTGTTGCATCCTGGCATTGAGTGCTACCATTGCCAAATTATGGGCGTTCATCAGGTCATTGATGTCACCGGTGAGGCCCAAGGAGAACTCAGTCATGGGGATGAGCAAGGCATTGCCACCGCCGGCTGCGGTCCCCTTGATGTTCATGGATGGGCCACCTG
>VGOF01000082.1 GCA_016875975.1 Chloroflexota bacterium
CGCAGTGGGCTAACTCGTAGCCTTTGATGCCTGGCTGTTCATCTCCGATAAATAGGAGCAAGTCTCTTTCTGATTTAGGGTTGTGCCAGTAATAGAACTTACTCTCAGGGAACTGGGGTGCCTCAATTATGTTGTTTTTGACCATGACACCGATGGGGTCGAAGAAGTCGAAAGGCTCGATCTCGCCTATCTCCTCGGCACCAAGCTTGTCCTTTATGTACTTGGCAATGATGAGTGCCACATTGCCGATACCAGGCCAGGCTGCTAGCAGGTCACAGGACTTGATATTTGGCTCTTTGTAGATTATTACTGGGTCTTCCATGTTCATTCCTCAGCCTTCCTTGGTTGCCACCGAGAGCTCAAGGCAGTAGAGATGGGGTGTGTAGAGAAAGCCACCGACCCATCTGGCATCTTTGCCTATCCCCCCCAGTTTTTTCAGGACATCAAACGCATTACCTGAAACCATGGTGTTTTTGACTCGCCCGGTCACCTTGCCTCTTTCAACTTTGTAGCCAAGCAACACATTGCCGCTGAAATCTCCATTTAAGATATTGCCTTGTTCGGCGCCCATCAAAAGGTCTATGACCAGTCCCTCTTTGATGTCCTTGACCATGTCCTCATAGGAAACGTTGCCCTGATTTACTACTAGAGAGCTTGGCGATGGTGTGGGCAGGCCCCCTGCTCTGGTTCCGTTACCTGTGCTATGCTTACCGGCTAGCGCGGCTGTTTGCAGGTCATAATAGAAGCTCGAGATTACTCCGCTTTCGGCGAGCGGTGTGCATTGGCCAGGCACACCTTCATCGTCGCACGGGTGACTGGATACTTGATAGGGGAGAATAGCGTCATCCCAAAGCGAGAAGGATTTATCAAAGACCTGCTTGCCTATTTTGTCTTTTAGCGGCGAAGCACCCTCAAGCACGGTTTTTCCGTTGAATGCTGCTATCAGCGGTGACAGGAGGGTGCTGGCCACACCCAGTGGTGTGAAGATGACTGGCATTGGTCTTGTAGATATGTGGGCATTTACGCTGGCTAATTCAAGTTGCCTGGTGACTTCTGCCACGATGGTCTCTGAGTTGCGTATGGGATGGCACGAACTCTGGCTATCGCCGACGAAGAGCATATCATCATTGCGTACCAGCACACCTTCGAGGCTCAGGTTGAAGAAGCTCTTCTGATAGACGGCTTTGCTGCCTTGTGAGTTGGCGATATGCACCGATGTGATACCTTTACTGACTGATGCTTCACATACCAGTTCAGGTGTGTGTTTGATCAAAGCATCAACCATCTGCTGCCCTATCTGCACCATATCTTCTATGGCTAGCCTGTCCACCTGCGGGTCGAAAATTTGGACTGAGGGATAGGCCTGATTAGCCGGGAAATCAAACCTGGCCTCGGCGCCGAATATGCAGGTTTCCAATGCCATATTAACCAGTTCCTTTGGTTTAACAAAGCCGTTGACCTGGGCAAATCCAATCCTACCGTTCTTGACCAGCCGCAACGCTGTGGTGGTGCTTTCCTTGGTTTGTATTTGTTTCAGGCGATTGGCTTCGAAGCGGACTGGAGTTGTCTGTGTTGTGGCCTGGAAGACCTCGGCTTGTTCGGCGACTTTTTTGGCTTGAGATAGAATATCGTCCACTTTATTAGCTACCCCCGACCAGGCAATGGCGGATTCTGATGTGCGGGCTGCCGTTGGAAACTGGCAGTGGCGATTGCCCTGCTTTGCCGCAGCCACCTCCCTGGTTCATGTCCAGGTCATTTCCGATGGCGTTGATATTGGCCAGTGTCGTGAAGACATTGCCACTTAGTACGATAGGGCGGAGCAATTCTGCGATTTTGCCACTGCGTATCATGTAGGCCTCGCCTGCGGAGAAAGTGAACATCTCCAAGCTGGTTGTACCGCCATACCAGTCCTTGGCGTAAATGCCTTCATTTATCTCGCTGAGCATATCCTCGAAACTGACTTTACCTGGCTCGATAAATGTGTTGGTCATGCGTACTATGGGGGGGTAACGGTAGTTTATGGCGCGGGCATTACCTGTAGGCTTTTCTCTCATCATGGCTGCTGTTTCGCGTGAGTGGAGTCTGCTCTCCAGAATGCCTTCCCTGATTAGATAAGTCTTTGTGGCTGGGACACCCTCGTCGTCATATTTGTAGCTGCCACGTAACCCCGGGACAGCAGCGCCATCGACGATATTGAGATGCTTGCTGCCGAATTTACGTCCCAGAACCATAAGCTCCTGCAACCTCTTGTTTTCGTGGACATGGTCAGCTTCTGAGAGGTGGCCGAAGGCTTCATGTGCAAATACACCAGCCAGGATGGGGTCCAGGATGACGGTATATTCTCCTCCCTTGGCTTGTGGGGCTGAAAGCAGGTTGACTGCGCGATGTGCCAGGTCCTTTACTTTTGGTTGTAGGCCCTCGATAGCCGAGAAATCGCCAAGGCTGCCTATGCTCAGGCCGACCTGTTGCACCTGCCCATCTGCTGTGGCAATGGCTGCCAGGCGCAAGCCTACGTCTATCCTGTTTTGTTCAATATAGGTGCCTTCGGAATTGGCGAAGCAGACCTTCTTCTGGCTATCGTGATATCCGATGGTTGATGTTTGTATCTTCGGCGTGCTCATGATGAGGTCGTTGTATTCATCAAGCAGCTCTTTTTTGGTCGCTAGCGGTATATTCATAGGGGACTTCTTGGCTTCGGCAGTTACCCTGTCTAACATCGGCTGCGTGGGGCTGAATTTGCTTTCTTCTTTGCCTATTAACTTGGCTTGCTTTACGGCCAACTCAACCTTGTTGTGCAAGTTTTTGATATTATTGAAACTAACGAAGCCCCAGCCGCCTTTTACCAGGGCGCGAACGTTGCCCCCGAGGCTGGAGGTCTTGCCGATCTCCTCAAGATGCTTGCCACGGTATGTGATTCGGGTTAGCGAGCTTTCTTCCAGCCGAATTTCCACATACTCGGCATCGTGCCCCTTTAGAGCGCTGGTAAGCAGGTCTTGTGTTTTGCCGTTTGGCAATATTAATTCCTTTTGTACTGGACAGTATCGTTGCTTGGCTTTTCGTTATGCCGTTGAATTATGACTAATTATATGGATAGACGATGCCAGTAGACAACTTCTGTCGCTTTAAGAACGCACTGGCGGGCGGTCCTTGCTGCGGAAATACTCTATGGTTTCGGCTACAACGAACAGGGAGCCCGTGACCAGGATGAGGTCAGCTTTGTCCGACCTGGACAAGGATTGGGATAGGGCTTCGGTGACGGTTCCGGCCATGTCTGGATTTAGGCCATGTTTGGTGAACTCCTCGACCACTAATGCGGCTGCAGCAGCCCGGGGATGGGTGGAAGTGGTAACGGTTACGCGGTCGGCTATATGCTTCAGTTCAGAGACCATCCCTGTGATGTCCTTGTCGCAGGAAGTGCCGAAGACAACGTGGCATTTACCATAGCTAAAGCAGTCTTTTGTGGCCTCTGCTAGCTTTTTCATAGAGTAAGCGTTGTGGGCCCCGTCAACCACCACGGTTGGCTCATGTTGCAGTGTTTGCAGTCTGCCTGGCCAGCTTACCTGGCTAAAACCTTCGGCGATGGCTGTGGCCGGGATTTTGATTCCTAGCTCGCCGAGTGCCTCAAGAGCAGCTATGGCTGTAGCTGCATTTTCCATCTGGTGGGCACCGATTAGAGGAATGGTCAGTTCATATTCCCCATTATTGCCTAGAACCGTTAGCGATTGATGTCCCAGGTCTTTCCCCGTGCTATTCCAGGTTATGTCTTTGCCTACTTGAATCAGCTTTGCCCTTTGCAGTTGGCAAGTTTTTGCGATGACATCGGCTGCTTCTTTGGGCTGGGGAGAACTGGCTACTATGCAGCCTGGCTTGATAATGCCGGCTTTCTCCGCAGCTATCTGGGCCACGGTATTGCCCAGGATTTCAGTATGGTCCAGGCTAAGGGAGGTGATGACGCAGACATCTCCTCTTGCCACGTTGGTGGCATCCAGCCGGCCTCCCAGGCCGACCTCGAGCACCTGAAAGTCAACGCGGTTCTTCTTGAAATGGGCAAAGACCAGGGCGGTCAGTATTTCGAAGGTGGTCAATTGGCCGAAGTCGGCTTGCTGATTTACCCTGTCGACCATCGGCTGAAGCTCTGTGGTAATGGCGGCAAAAGCGGCCTCGGATATCAGGCGGCCATTTATTCTAACGCGCTCCCTGATGGTATGGAGGTGGGGCGAAGTGAACAACCCCGTCTTGTAGCCCGAAGCTATGAGTGCCTGGGCAACCATGGCTGCTGTGCTTCCTTTTCCTTTGGTGCCGGCGACGTGAATGGTTTTTGTTCCCAGATGAGGATTGTCTAGGGGTCGTAGTAGCTTTTCCATTCGGCGCAGGTCATAGTTGGCTGCGGTGTAGGCGATACCCGGAATCTTCTCGTAGTCGGTGAAGCTCAGGATGTAGTCTTGGGCCTGGCGGTAATTCATTTGAGTTACTATTATAACATCGGTGCGCTGAGCTTATGTAGCGTTTGGGGCTTGGTTATCTGGGCCTCATAAGCTATAATCCTGCTGAAGATGACCTTCGTCGATAAGCTGCTGGCTGCCAGCAGGAAGAATGAGAGCCTTCTCTGTGTTGGGCTTGACTCTGACCCTGAGCTTATGTCCGGAGTAAGCCTTATTGATTTCAACAAGGCAATCATCGACGCTACTGCTGACCTGGTCTGTGCTTACAAGCCCAATTTGGCTTTCTACGAGGCGTTGGGGATTGATGGTATCAAGGCTTTGCACAAGACGGTTGAGTATGTACCGCGCCATATTCCTGTAATAGGCGATGGTAAGCGGGGAGATATTGGGAATACGGCCAGGGCTTATGCCCAGGCACTGTTTGAGGTTTTTGGTTTTGATGCGGCTACTGTCAGTCCTTATCTTGGATTCGACTCTGTAGAGCCTTTCATCAAACATGAGGACAAGGGGGTTTTCTTGCTGTGTCGGACTTCAAACAGTGGGGCGGTGGATTTCCAGAGTATTCTCGATATTGATGGCGTTCCGTTGTACGAAAGAGTAGCGCGCAAGGCAAGAGAATGGAATGTGAAGGGCAATATCGGCCTGGTGGTTGGTGCCACCTATCCTGAAGAGCTGAAGCAAGTGCGCAAGCTATGTCCAGAGATGCCGCTGCTTATTCCGGGGATAGGAGCACAGGGAGGCGACCTTGCTGCCGCGGTGGAATATGGGGTCAATTCTAAAGGGGAGAAAGCTATTATAGCTGTCTCGCGTCAAGTTCTCTATGCCTCGCAAAGTAAAGACTTTGCCGAAGGTGCTCGTCGTAGCGCTCAAGAACTACGAGACAAAATCAATGGCCTGGTAAGGCGTTCTGCTCATTAGCGTTGTCCAGATGGAAATTCAGATTGGCGACGTGGTTCGCCTGCGTAAGAAGCATCCATGCGGTGGTGACCGGTGGCAGGTGTTGTCGCCCGGCGTTGATGTCAAAGTCAAGTGCCTCACTTGCCAGCGGCTGGTTCTCCTGGAGAGGGGAGTCTTCGAGCGAAGCGTCAAAGGCGCTATCTTAAGGGGTGGCGCTTCTGCCAGTCCTACAGCTGGTTGATAGTTTGTCCCCAAATATGTGCGTTTGACTTCAAGAGATAATCGTGCTGGATTGCACAAGATGGTTGTGTTATAATCTGATTCTACCTCAGAAAGAGGACATTGAGTTCTTCAAGCCGGAGGATGCTGGCTTGATTTGAGGCAACGAATAGTCAAAGGAGGAGACGGTGGCCGAGATTTCTGCAATGGATCAAGACTACAGGTTGTGGGTATTGCTGCAGCAAACCAGCGACATCCTGTTTGAGGCTAGGGAGAATGAGCTCAGAGAGGACGGACTCACCGCTATGCATGCTGCAGCCTTGTTGGTGATAAAGGGCATCGGCGACAAGACTACCCCGGCCCAGATATCCAGATGGATGGTGCGCAAACCTCATTCCATTTCTGGGCTTCTTTCCCGAATGGAGAAGGCTGGGCTCATCAGGAAGACCAAGGACCTACATAAGAAGAACCTGGTAAGAGTGAGCTTAACTGAGAAGGGGGAGGCAGCCTACAAGCTGGCGATGAAGCGGAAGATGATACAGAAAATCATGTCATCCTTATCCGCGGAGCAGCGGAAGCAGTTGAACAGCGCCCTGGAAATCCTGAGGACTAAGGGTCTTAAGGAAATGGGAATAGACCCGAAGAAACTGCCTTTCCAGTCGTTTGCTTAGGTACTCATACTCTGGCTGAACTGCTTAACCCGCAATGCCGGGCTTTCCTTATGTGCCCGTGTTTTTGTCCCTTTTCTGTGGCTATCCTATAATCATCTTTGAACCATGACCCGCCGCATTTTGCACATCGACCTGGATGCTTTTTTTGTTTCTGTGGAGCAGGTACTTGCTCCGGAGCTGGCGGGCAAGCCGGTGATAGTTGGTGGGAGGCCTGAGCGACGTGGGGTGGTTGCCTCTGCCTCCTACGAAGCGCGTGCTTATGGTGTCAGAGCCGCTATGCCACTGGCCCAAGCTTATCGTCTCTGTCCACAGGCTATCTTCCTTCAGGGCGATTTCAGGAAATATCGGGACTTTTCGGCCAGGTTCATGGATATCCTGGCGGATTTTTCACCATCGTTGGAGCCGGGTGGGCTTGATGAGGCTTATCTCGATGTGACTGGTTGCGATATCTTCGGCACACCGTTCCAGATTGCGAAGAAGATAAAGGAAAGGGTCA
>VGOF01000083.1 GCA_016875975.1 Chloroflexota bacterium
GGCATCGAAGCCAGGAGCATGGGCATTCCCATTGCTGAGGATGAGGTCGTCTTCCGCTGCAACTTGGTGGCTGTGCGCGATGGCAAGATGTGGAGCTACAGCTCTGGCCATATCACTACCGAAGAGGCAAAAACCCTGGTGGCTGCTTTGAGCCAGGAACTTGGTAGCGACAGCGTGCAATTCTATCCCGGCGTCAGCTACCGACACCTATGCAAAATAAAGGGACATCCTGAGACGCTCCAGGCCGTCTGCACCCCACCGCACGATATCCCCGATAAGCCCATAGTTGGTTACCTGCCGCGCGGTGAGGGCAGCAAGCTATTAAGAGAATTGATGATGCGTTCGGAGCCTGTGCTCAAGGAGCATCCGGTGAACAAAAGCAGAAAGGCTCGGGGTGATATACCTGCAACTACCATCTGGCTCTTCTGGGGCAGCGGCCAGATACCTGAGATGCCTCCATTCAAGCAGACCTATGGCATGGAAGCCGCCATGACATCGGGCGTGGACTTGCTTCGCGGCCTGGCACGCATGGCAAGCATGGAGGTTCTGGAAATCCCCGGCGTCACTGACGGCATGGACAACGACTGCACCGCCCAGGCTACCGGGGCACTGAGGTCGCTGCAGAAGCATGATTTAGTAGCCATACATGTTGAAGCGCCTGATGAGGCAGCCCACGGAGGCTCCGTCAAAGATAAGATTGAGGCAATAGAGAGAATAGATAAGGAGGTGGTAGCCCCAATACGTGCCTGGAATAAGGGCGCATTGCGGGTTTTGATTTTGCCCGACCACCCCACGCCTATAAAAATCCAGACGCATACCGACGAGCCAGTTCCCTTTTTACTATGGGGACCTGGTTTTGTTGCCAATGGAGCCAGGCGCTTCACCGAGACAGAGGCAAGTGCCAGAAATCTGTCAATCGAAGAAGGGCACAACATCATGACAATGCTGGTGAAGCCCGCATGATTGGAAAACGAGACAGCGATGGACTAAAATAGTAAACACCTTTTAGTATTTAGGGGAAAATCATGGCTCTAGTAGTTCAAAAATATGGTGGCAGCTCGGTCGCCGACGCCGAGAAAATCAAGAACGTGGCCCGGCGCATTGTAGCCACCAAGGAAAAAGGCAACGAGGTGGTGGTGGTGGTCTCGGCCATGGGCAAGACCACGGATAACCTGATTCAACTTGCCAAGGAGCTAAATCCCAGGCCGGAAGATAGGGAGCTTGACGTCCTGCTCTCAACTGGCGAGATAGTTACCAGCACCTTAATGGCTATGGCGCTGCATGGTATGGACCATCAAGCGGTGAGTCTAACCGGCCAGCAGGCGGGTATCCAGACCGATTCCAGCCACGGCCGCGCTCGCATCACCAGGATAGAGCCTAAACGTATTGTTAAAGAGCTTGAACAAGGCAACATCGTCATCGTAGCCGGCTTCCAGGGGATAACGCCCGACCTTAATACCACCACGCTGGGTCGAGGCGGTTCCGACACCACGGCTGTGGCCCTGGCGGCCAGCCTCAAAGCGCAGACTTGCGAAATCTATACCGACGTCGAAGGTGTATTTACTGCTGACCCCAGGCTCGTTCCCGAAGCCAAGAGGCTTAAGGAAATAGGCTACGAGGAGATGCTGGAGCTAGCCACCTATGGCTCTAAGGTGATGCATCCCAGGGCGGTGGAGCTGGGAGAGGTCTACAGAATGCCCATACTGGTGGCCTGTAGCTTCAATGACAACCCAGGTACTCTTATTCATGGAGGGGTTTCTATGGAACAGAGAAACAAGGTGCGCGGAATTGCTCATGATTTGAATGTGGCTAAAGTCACTGTGCTCGGCGTTCCTGACCGACCGGGCATAGCTTCAGCCATTTTCGAACCTCTGGCCAAAGCCAACATCAGCGTTGACACCATAGTCCAGAACGCCAGCGTCAAGAACTTGACCGACCTGACCTTTACCGTAGCCATAGGAGACCTGGAGAAGGCACTGGAGCTGATAGAACCGATTGCCAAATCAATAGGCGCTTCTAAATGCGTAAGCGATTCTACGCTGGCTAAGGTAAGCATAGTGGGTACGGGTATGCTAAATGCGCCTGGCTATGCCGCTACCATGTTCCGGGCACTGGCGGAGCAGAAGATCAACATCCAGCTTATAACCACATCCGAGATAAGGATAACGTGCATCATAGCTGAGGATAGTGCAAAGGATGCCGTTAAGGCGCTACACAAGGCCTTCGAGCTGGAGAGGCTAGAGATTTAGACTATACCGAGACGACTTCCTTAATACCGGGAACGCGTTCCTTTAGCGCTCGCTCGATGCCATTCTTCAGCGTCATGGTGGACATAGGGCAACCCGCGCAGGCACCGGTGAGTTTCAAGCTAACCACACCGTCCTTAACCTCCACCAACTCCACATTTCCACCATCGGCCACCAAATTAGGCCGTATTAAGTTCAATATCTCTTCTACTTTTTCTTTCACGGTATCTCCTTCTCAGAGTGCACTCGGTGACTTACAAATGTTGTAGGCTAACATAGCCTTCACAATTTGTCAAAAAGCTGGCTGTGAGAGGACGCGTGTTTCCCTATTTGTTCATCACATAGGTGTCTTTCAAGGCATATACAAAGTCCGTCCACACTCTGTCGAACTTACCTTGGTCCAGGATAGGCTTCCTGAGCATCTTCGTCAGTATCGCCTCTTGCGGCTTGGTGTTTTCGTAGTTTGAGTATACCACTAGCGCATACTGCGAATAGTCTCTGACGATGAAACTAAAGATCTCATTTACTATGTCATGGTCAATACGGTAGATATTCACGTTCTCCAGGATTAGCTGGGCGTAGACGATGAGCGTGAATAGCTCTCCTACTGCCAGCATATAGTCCACGTTGCCGCTTTGTTCCTTGGTGGGAGGGGCTGTGAGCAACATCTCTTTGAACAATTCTAATTGCTCTCTGAACAGGTTGACATTGGGGATGTTGAAGTCTGCATATACCTTGCCATAGTTAGGAAAAGTCACCTTGCCCAGTCCACCAGCACGCTGCTTAAAAAGGTATGCGTCATTCGATGGATCGTTTCTGCGTGGGATATCGGGATAGTCAACGGTGTTGAGGAAGTAGTTGGTAATGAACTTAATAATCAGAGCCATATTTACATGTGTTGTCCCCTCCAGCTTGGGCAACATGCCTATATCCCTGATTGCCATTTCGAAATAGGTATCCTGTTCAAATCCTTTGGCCGCGACGATATCGTGCAACAACTGGATTACTTTTTCGCCCTGGCTGGTCACCTTCATCTTGACTACAGGGTTATACAGAAGATAGCGGCGGTCTTCGTCTGAGGCGGATTTCATATAGTCTGCTGCCCTCAGCGCAAACAGCTTCATGGCTACCAATCTGGTATAGGCTTCGGTGAACATTTTCTTCACGTGGGGGAAATCGGTGACATACTGGCCATAAAGATTTCTGTGTGAAGCGTGGTTAATGGCCTCATATAGGGCGTGTGTGCAGATACCGACAGAGCACCATCCCAATTCGTATTTACCCACATTGACTGTGTTCAGGGACGAGTCCCAGGCAAGTTGTCCACGTGAGATGATGTCTGCTTCGGTAATGGGATAGTCGGTGAGAGTATACTCGGCAACGTAGCCCTGCCGGCAGCCGGAGGTACATATTCTGGAATGCTTATAGCTCGGGTGCTGCGAGTTGACCACGAAGAACACATAATCCCCCGTATCTGCAAACCTACCGAACGTGGAGAGCATGGGTGCAACATTGCCATTGCCGATATAGTACTTGCTCCCATTTGCGAGGTAAGTGCCATCTTTCTGCGGATGAAGCTTCATGTCGCTGGCATAAAGGTCAGCGCCGTGTTCCTTTTCCGAAAGCCCAAAGGCAAAAATGTTGCCTTCCTTGAGGAGTTTGGCAGCTTTGTGCTTAACCTCCTCGTTAGTTCCCATCCATATAGGGCCAAGCCCCAGGATGGATACCTGCCATGCGTACCAGTAACTGATTCCATAAAAACCTAGAATCTCATTGTATTCTTCAATCCTCCACATATCCCAGCGCGAGTCAGCGTCCCCATAGCCGGAAGGGGTAAGCAGCGTGGCGAAAGTCTGCTCTTTCTTGATAAAGTTGAGGAAGTCATCGTACCAGGTCATTGCCTGGTCATCTTCCTTTATCTTTTTCAGCCCTTTGCTCTCGAAGAAATTTATGGTCCGCAGCATTACCTCTCTGGTTTTTGGGTCGGTGTGTTGTCTGTTGTAGTTCTTGGGATTGAGTAAAATCACGGGCTGCCTCCTTCTATCTTCTTGAAGTCTGACTATTGTATTCCCCATATCCGCATAATTTCAATGTACCACGTCTCGCTCACCTAGCCGTGACCAGGCTGGCCAAATATGTGCTGAATTTGACTTGTATTGATGCAATGTCTGCTATAAAATTAACTGATTGCACAGGGCCATGCCCTTGAATCTATTCTGTGCAAAGCGAGTACGGAGACAAGAATGCCTGATCGAGAAGAGGATAAGGCAAGACTAAGACGGAAGGCAAGCCAGGAAGCTATTGCTTTGGCTATGCAGAGCCGATGGCAGGAAGCAGTGGTGGTCAACCAGAACATCATTGATAACTTCCCTACCGATGTAGATGCCTATAACCGAATGGGTCGGGCATACACAGAACTGGGCGAATTCGCCAAAGCCAAAGAAGCCTATAGCAAGACGCTGGAGCTAGACCCGGATAATGCTATCGCCCAGAAAAACCTGAACCGCCTGTCCCTGCTGCGGGAGCCCAAGGTGCCGATGCGAGAAGAACGGCGCGAAGTGGCACCAAACCTGTTCATCGGAGAGATGGGTAAGGCTGGTGTAGTGAACTTGCAGAACCTGGCCCCTGAAGAGGTGCTGGCGCAGATGGCTGCGGGCAACCGAGTCAATTTGAAGGTGAGAAACGGGCAACTCATCGTTGAAAACGAAGATGGCGAATACCTGGGGATGGTGGAACCACAGCACGGCCTGCGCCTGGCCAAGCTAATGGAAGGCGGCAACAGATACATTGCAGCCATAGTTAGCATGGACCATGATAAAGCACGGATACTGGTGCGCGAGACATTCCAGCATCCCAGCCAGGCCGGTCGTCTTTCCTTCCCGGTTAAGGCCATGGAAGGCTTCCAGCCCCATGTCAGAGACACATTGCTAAGGCATGGAACTGTTGAAGAGGAAGCGTTGGAGGAAGCCGAGCTCGCTGAACTGGAGGAAGGAGAACTGCTGCCCAATGGCTTCTCCATATTCGAAGGCGTCCCAGCCGTAGAAGAAGAAGAGGAGATGCCTCTGGAAGAAGACCTGATAGAAGAGGATTAACTAGATGGAAATAGGTACAGTCAGGCCAATACTTATTGAGGAGGAGATGAAAAGCTCCTACCTCGACTATGCCATGAGCGTAATAGTTTCACGTGCACTGCCTGACGTGCGCGATGGCCTAAAGCCGGTGCACAGGCGAATCCTTTTTGCCATGGAGGAGCTGGGATTCCGGCATACTGGCCCTTATAAGAAGAGCGCCCGCATAGTTGGCGAAGTCCTCGGTAAATACCACCCGCATGGAGATGCTCCGGTCTACGAGGCCATGGTGAGGATGGCGCAGGACTTCTCCATGAGGTATCGGCTGGTAGATGGACAGGGTAACTTTGGCAGCATGGACAACGACCCACCAGCAGCTATGCGCTATACCGAAGCACGCCTGTCCAGGATAGCTGCCGAGATGTTGGTTGACATCGATAAGGATACCGTCGATTTCGTCCCCAACTTCGATGACACTTTGAAGGAGCCGTCAGTTCTGCCGGCCAGGTTGCCCAACCTGTTGGTGAACGGCTCGTCTGGCATAGCCGTGGGCATGGCAACCAACATCCCTCCGCACAATTTAAGCGAGATTTGCGATGCTATCAACCATCTCATCGATAATCCCGATGCCGACGTTGACGACCTGATGCGCTTCGTCAAAGGCCCGGATTTTCCCACCGCCGGCATCATCATGGGCCGTGAGGGCATCAAGAGCGCCTACGCCGGCGGTCAAGGCAAGTTCGTGGTCAGGGCAAAGGTGGATGAAGAAAGCACCAAGAGCGGACGCGAGATGCTGGTCATCACCGAGCTCCCCTACCAGACCAACAAGGCAGCCCTGGTGGAGAGGATAGCGGAACTGGCCAGGGAAAAGAAGATTGAGGGCATAGGCGAAGTCCGCGACGAGTCCGACCGGCACGGCATGAGAGTGGTGATAGTGCTGCGCAAAGAAGCTCAGCATATCAAGGTGCTCAACAATCTCTACAAGTACACTCCCATGCAATCTTCCTTTTCCATCAACATGTTGGCCTTGGTGGACGGACAGCCGCAGGTCTTGAGTCTCAAGGAAGCGCTTACTTGCTACATAGATTTTCGGCGCGAGGTCATCACCCGCCGCTCCAAGTTCGAGCTGCAGAAGGCAAAGGACAGAGCACATATCCTGGAAGGATTCAGGATTGCCCTGGATAACCTGGACGAAGTCATACAGACAATCAAGAAGGCAGATAACGCCGAGGCTGCTAAGACCAGCCTGATGAAGAACTTTAAATTGTCGCAGATACAGGCGCAAGCCATCCTGGATATGCAACTGCGCCGATTGGCCAAGCTGGAACAGCAGAAGATAATAGATGAATATAACGAGGTCATCAAGACTATCGCCTATCTGGAAGACCTTCTAGACAATCC
>VGOF01000084.1 GCA_016875975.1 Chloroflexota bacterium
CCACCTTATGCATTGCGGTAACCAGTTATCTTTCCGCGACTGGCAGACGAGCACCCGCCGCAGGCAGGAGAAAGAAGCCGATTGTTTTGCTGCTCATATCCTCATGCCTGAAAATGAGCTAGACAAGGTAGCGAACATGCCCCAGTGGGAGATTGCACAAGCTTTCGGTGTACCAGAGGAATTAGTCAGGCAGAGAATGAGCGATTTTGCTGCCGATGTTGAGATAGCCAGATGGCAACAAATAGGAGAGCCTTGATTTGGCTGAAGGAGCTTCAAGATGCAAAAAGAGACAGAGAATAAGCACCTGAGATGCTGTATCTATGCCCGTGTATCCACGGATGAGCAGGCAGAGCGGGACCTCTCCATTCCATTTCAGTTGGAAAGGTGCCGATATCATGCCCAGGGTAAAGGTTGGGAGGTGGTAAAGGAATTCATCGATGCCGGCGAGAGCGCCAGAACCGACAAACGCCCCGATTTCCAAAAGATGATAACCGCTGCTAGATGCATAGAGTTTGACATCATCCTGGTACATAAGTTTGATCGATTCGCCAGGAATGACTACGACTTCATTGTTTATGAAAAGGAGCTGGAGGATTTAGGGATAACTGTGGAGAGTGTAAGCGAGCCTGGAGATGCCTCGACTCCTGCAGGCTACATCGGCCGCAGGATGATGCAGGTTATTAGCACCTGGTATTCCAAGAACCTGGCAATGGAAACAAGGAAAGGATTAGTGAAGAAGGTCGAGCAGGGTGGTTGGCCTAGGCGATCTCCTCTGGGCTATGTGAATAAACGCGATAAAGGAAACGCCTGGGTGGAAGTTGACCCCCAAATGGGACCACTAATGACCCAAGCCTTCAAAGAGATGGCAAGCGGTAAGTGGACGCTCAAGGAGTGGGCTGATCATGCCTATTCTCTCGGGTATCGCAGTTCTGCAGGCAACAAGGTGCCGGTTAGCTCCTGGTGCAGCATCTTTCACAATCGTTTTTACATAGGTGAGGTCTATCTGCGCAAAGGTGATATGCCGGTAAAAGGAACCCATGGGCCCCTGGTTGATCCAGATACCTTTGCACGAGTTCACGAAGTACTGAGAAGACATGATTGCTACAAGCAGCGAACAAGGCGCCACAAGTATTTGCTCCGAGGCTTGCTTTATTGTCAGAATTCCCAAAGTCCATGCTTGGTAGAGACTCATCCCAAGAAGCGTATAAGCTACTACCGTAGCAAAGGCAAGGTCAATGGTGAACAAGTATTTTACAATACAAAGAGAATCGATTCTCAGATGTATGAGCTTATGAGAGAACTGACGATTAGCAAAGAATCTGCAAAGGTGCTGGAGGAAAAGTTGTCACAATGGTTTGACCAGGAGGGGACCAGTGATGATGACCTGAAAAAAGCTGAGAATCGATTGATAAGGCTCCGAAAGATGGAGAAGAACTTGCAGAAACTGGCAATTGAGGAAGGTATATCATTTAGAGATTTTCGAGAACATAGGTCTGAGATTGAGGCGGAAAGAGCAAGCCTAAATAGCTTGATCGAACAGATAAGGTTTCGCCGAAACCTGGTAAAAGCAGATTTTGAGATAGCACTGAATCTGGCAGTACAGCTAAACCATCTTTTTGAAAAGGGGACTTTTGATGAGAAACGCCTTCTATGTGAAACGATCTTCAAACGTCTCTACATAAAGGATCACAAAATAACAAAACCCGAACTAAACTCACCCTTCGCGCTGATCGCTTCGATGGCTAGCAGTTCGGTATCCTTACAATCTGGTAGGCCGTACAGGATTCGAACCTGTGACACCCTGATTAAAAGTCAGGTGCTCTACCAACTGAGCTAACGGCCCTCAAACCTCTCGGCTACCAGTGGGGATGTCACGAATGCTGACCTCTTAGCAGCCGGTCAAGTTCTCATTCGGAAGAGAGAAGCGTGTGGATGTGCTGGGCAAGCCCCGGATGGATGTCGCAGACATACCCATCGCTTGCCTGCTCGACACCGAAGGTCAGCCGTGTTGGCCTTTGGGGTGAATTGGAGAATTTGCTCATACCCGTTTCGTCCCAGGGCATGTCTTTTCCCAAAAGCTCCAGCATGCCTCGTACGTCTCGGGGCCCATCGAGCATCACCTCGAATTTGAGCCTGCGCGCTAATGTATTGAGTTGTTCTGTTTTGAGTTTAATCCGCATTGCTCCGTACCGTAAAGTATAGCGTTGTCCGTGTCCCTGCAACCACTGGATAGCCAGTTGGTTACCTCGTTCCAAGCCAGAGAAGTCTAGCACATCATTTGCTATCAATCAACTTTGACTCAAATACATACAGACCGGGTTACCTTTCTTTACAATGTAATATGCCTTTGTTAAACTTCCAAATCATACTCACTTTTAGCTCAAGGAATAGCCACGTGATGGCAGCCTACATCCAGCTCCACAAAAACGGTAAATTGGCCGAACGAGTAGAAGCCGCAAAGTCGCTCTTGCGGAAGTGCCGGATTTGCCCTCGCCAATGCAACGTCGACCGTTTATCCGGGGAAACAGGCAAATGCCGAACGCATCAGCGGGCAATCGTGTCCAGTTATGGGCCACACTTCGGCGAAGAGCTGCCATTAGTAGGAAAACACGGCTCCGGAACCATCTTTTTCGCCAACTGCAACCTGGCCTGCGTTTTCTGCCAGAATTACACCATAAGCCAACTGGGGGAAGGAATTCCTGTGACCAGCGAGGAGCTTGCCCGGATGATGCTTTCACTTCAAAGCATGGGCTGCCACAATATAAATCTAGTGTCTCCAACACACGTGGTCCCCCAAATCCTGGAAGCACTGCAACTAGCTGTAGCACATGGCCTGAATCTGCCGCTAGTCTACAACAGCGGTGGATACGACTCGATAACCACATTGAAACTATTGGATGGTATCGTAGATATATACATGCCCGACATGAAATACGCGGACGATGCCACCGCAAAGAAATTGTCAGGCATAGAAGGATACCCGTCAGTAAATCGAGCTGCAGTCAAAGAGATGTATCGCCAGGTAGGCGACCTTCAAATAAATAGCGATGGAATTGCCACACGAGGCCTACTCATACGCCACCTGGGATTACCATACAATCTTGCTGGTACAGAGGACACCATGAATTTTATCGCTCAGGAGGTCTCGCGCAACAGTTACGTGAACATTATGGGTCAATATCGACCTTGCTATAAGGCCCGAGAGGTGTCTGAATTGTCCAGGCCGGTGTCTTTGAAAGAAGTCCACGAAGCTATTGAAATAGCCCGGAAAGCAGGCTTAAATCGCCTGGACCGCGTAACCCGACTCGTTGCCGAAACAGCCTGAGTATTGTTTGATAGAATTATGCCATGTTTCATATCAACAATCTGGATAGGATGATGAATCCGGCTCATGCCTGAATTAGCTTGTATTACAGCTACTGTTTATGGCAAAGTGCAAGGTGTTTTCTACCGGGCCTTCACTTCACGTGTAGCAAAATCTCTAAGCCTGAAAGGCTACGCTCGTAATCTGCCTCGATTCAACGCTGTAGAGATTTATGCCGAGGGGGAGAAAGAAAAACTGGAGGAGTTCATCAGGCAATTGGAAATCGGCCCTCCAGAGGCGCTGGTAGACAAAATCGAGGTAAAATGGGCTCAGTTTACGGGACAGTTCTCCCAATTCGAGGTGAGGTACTAGCCAACTAGGCGATCAGGCTCAAGCTTCAAGCTCAGCTTTACCAGCCTCGATAAGGTTCAGGTACCCAACCTCAATGCCAGCAGCTTTAGCAGCTTCGCGGTCAACTTCGTAGGGTTCACCGATGAATATCTTTCCGTACGGCTCTGTCTTGCCCTCTGCAGTTTCAACAGTGCCGATGAACATACGGCGAGCATCAATTAAACCTAAATCGAAAGGCAGCGTAAAATACAAATCCGCTATAATCTTGTCAATGCCCAATTCATACAAAGCTCCCCATCCAACAGAAGTATTAGCTTTGTACTTGCTCACCGGCAAAAGGCTCAAAAGATTTCTGATGCTGAAGTTCCCTGCGCCACCTATAACTTTAAACGGGGATACGCTAATCAGATAGTCACTGGATAGCACAACATTGGGCACCCAAAAAGTAGCAACCGCAAAGGGATGAGGCAAGGGATTCTCAACCTCAACCCAGATGCAATCCCTGACATCCAGCATAAGCACTCTGGGAAAATCATAACCCAAAGCCTGATATATCGGATAAATAGATTCTCCCGTAGCGGTGCCTTCCAGAATTATAATGTCAGCGTCGCTAACTTGTTTTATGCCTTCAATTATCAGGTTCATAATCTCGCGACTGGCACTGGCTGGGTACAACAAGGGATACCCGGCATTAGGTTTAATCAACACTCTCCGCGCACGCGAGACCAATGGCGGAGGCCTGAAAACGAAATCGGATGCTTCGCAGATCATCAGTTCTTCAGATTACCAACCCTTCAATCCAGCTCTCAATAGATGTAGTGCCCTACATAAAGCGAGGCCTCCACATCAGTATAAACTCAAAAGCCATAGGCTTCGTTCCAATCCAGCATCATTACTTCCACAGAGTCACCAGAGCTGATTGCAGCAACCGTCTCAGGTATAACAGCTAAACCATCAGCTTCCAACATCGATGTCAGGATCCCGGAGCCCTGAGAGCCAGTTAGCCTGGCAAAATATTGGTTGCCCTTTTTGTTAACAAGAACACGGGCGAACACCCGCCGTCCATCCGTGTTTTTTATTGAACCTTCCATGATTGCAGTTACATATCTTCTGGAGAAATCAACTATTCCCATCATCTTATGGAGCGCCGGTCGGGCAAAAATCTCGAACGTGACCATCGAACTAACAGGATTCCCTGGCAATCCAAGATGGGGAACTCTTCTCCCGTTTTCCCGCTTGAACGTCCCGAACGCTATAGGTTTGCCAGGCTTCATATGCACCGTCCAGAAAGAGACATCACCCTCAGCCGCCAAGACTTCTTTCACCACGTCGTAATCACCCAAAGAAACACCACCAGACGTTATTAGCATATCACAGTCTAGTCCGTATCGAAGTGCTGCCGACAATTGCTCTGCCCTATCAGGGGCAACCCCAAGAAGCTTTGGAACGCCACCGCAGCTACGAACCTGACAAGCCAAGCTATAACTGTTGCTATTGTATATTTTCCCCGACAGCAACGGTTGGCTGATATCCAACAGCTCATCCCCAGTTGCCAATATGCCAACCACCGGCCGCCTGGTTACCACTGCCCTAGTTTTGCCCAGGGAAGCGAGGACTCCTATCGCTGCTGGTCGCAAAAGCTTCCCACGCTGCATCACCAGTTCGCCTCTCTTTATGTCCTCACCACTATAACGAACGTTGGCACCAACCCCCACACTACAACGAACACCAATCTGTTTTTCCTGTCTCCCGGCATGTGCTCGGTCGGCCTCGTCTGTAAGCTCAAAAGGAACGACGGCATCCGCGCCTTTTGGTATTAGAGCGCCAGTCATAATGCGGACGGCAGTACCTGCCTCTACGGTAACAGCAGGAACACGCCCGGCAGCTACCTCATCGATAATTCGGAGGACTTTTGGATTTTCAACGCTTGCTCCGATTGTGCTGGCAAATTGCACCGCGTAGCCGTCCATCGCCGAGTTATCATGGGGAGGAACATCGAACGGCGCACATACGTCTTCAGCCAGAACTTGCCCCAGGCAATCCATGATAGGCTTTTCCTCATCCTGAAGTACGTCAACAAAGCCTAGGATTCTCTCTAGAGCCTCTTCCACGCTAATCATTAGGTGCACATCTCAATCTGTTTGATTAACGCTCGCGCCCGTCTCAAATCCTCTTCAGTGTTGACATTAAAAATACTGAGACATTGGGGGTCATATCGCTTAACCTCTTCTTCATCAACATATCTGGTTTTCACCATATTGAAGAGCTGTGAAATGGCCAGCGTGCTACCGCTAACTAAGCGCTTCATAAAAGGCAAGCAAGTCTTGGAATAAACAGCATGCAGTGGTTCTACCTTGCCGTCGATTCGAAGAGCCACCACGTCAAAACCGCCAGCTAGAGCGATCTGATATTGCAATAAATCATTGTTCAGAAACGGCATGTCGCACCCCACAACCACACTGTAAGCCGTACTTGCACTAGATAAACCAGTGTACATTCCACCCAATGCCGCCTTGCCAGGATAAATATCAACTATGACTTTGCCTCCACATTGAGCATGTGAGAGGAGAGCAAATTGCTCTTGGCTGGTCACTATGAGTATCGACCCGCTAACTCGAGAAAGCGAGTCGATTGTCCACTGTAAGAGGCTCTTTGCGTTTAGCTTCTCAAGAGCTTTCTCACGTCCCAGACGAAGGCTCTTGCCACCAGCCAGAACTATACCAGTAACCGCTGAAACTAGCGCTTGGCTAACGACCTCTCTCCAATCCAGATATTGGCTAATATTGTACCACAGCCAGTGCACAACGGAGCACAAAATTAAAAAGCCCTCAACAACTGGATAGTGAAAGGAAGAAGAACTTCAGGTAAACCTGCAGAACTTAGTTCTGCCGACCGACCTAGGAGTTAGGACTCCCTAGAAAGGAGGTGATCCAGCCGCACGTTCCCGTACGGCTACCTTGTTACGACTTCGTCCCAGTCACCAGTCCCACCTTCGGCGACTGCCTCCCAGAGGG
>VGOF01000085.1 GCA_016875975.1 Chloroflexota bacterium
GCTAATTCAGACATTATTCCTCCCTCATGATTGCTAACTTATGGCTATAATTTCAGTCTTCAAAACTCCGAAAATCTGGGCACCCGCTTCTCAATGAAAGCCTCAACGCCCTCTTTGACCTCGGGGGAGAGCATCAGCCTTTCCACCAGCTCAGGCTCGCAGGGATAGAGGTCAGCCATCTTAGCCAGTGATGCTGCATTGACCATCTTCTTGGTCATGCGGATGGCCAAAGGTCCTTTGCTGGCAAGCTTCTGCACCAACTCCTCGCAGGTCGCCATCAACTGGTCTGCGGGCACTACCTTGTTGACCAGCCCTATCCGCCACGCCTCCCGAGCATCTATATTGTCACAGGTCATAATCAACTCCTTGGCTTTGGCTGGCCCTATGAGTGCAGTAAGCCGTGGAGTAGCTCCCCAGGTAAAGAAAATGCCCAGATTAGCCTCAGGGACACCGAAGACAGCTTTCTCAGAGGCGATTCTGAAATCACAGTTCATGGCCAGGCATAAACCAGCTCCAACTGCAGCACCGTTCACCGCAGCAATAGTCACCTGTTCCAGGCTCTCCATAGCAGACATAAAATCGTGCCCAAAGAGCTGCGCCAGCCTTTCGCTGGCCATCTCGGGAGTGCTATAACGCTCGTCCATAGCTTTCTTGGTGAACTCTGCTCCACAGGAGAATGCCCTTCCCGCTCCAGTGAAAATGACGAAACGTGTCTTCTGGTCTATCCTCAACCGGGCAAACAGGTCCTTCAACTCCAGCAGAAGCCGGGCATTGATGGCATTGAGTATCTGGGGGCGATTCATAGTTACCCTGGCCAGATTGCCTGCCTTCTCGACCAGTATAGTCTCGTATTTCATGGCTACCTCCGGAAATAGCTAGGGCACCAATAATATAGCATTGCTGGTTGCGCCTTCAAGCGTTTTCGGACACAAAACAGGAAATGTGCAGAGGAGAAAACACACAACTCTTCCGAGAAGTTAGCGATTGGGGATTTACGAGCCCAGGATTTTCACCGCGGCTTCAGCTATACGCACGAAAGCAGCAGGCACTACGCCCATGACCAGCACTGCCAGACAACAAATAGCTAGCGCAGTTCGCAAAGCCCAGGTTGAAGGCACTTTTTCGTCAGACGCCGGCTCACCCATCCACATCACCTTAACCACACGGAAATAGTAGTAAGCTGAAATACAGCTATTGATTACGGCAATGATGACCAGCCACAGCAAGCCGTGGTCTACCGCACCGCTGAAAATATAGACCTTGGCGATAAGGCCTGCAGTGGGTGGCAAGCCTGTCAGTGAAACCAGGCACAAAGTCAAAGCCGTTGCCAGAAGTGGCGCCCGTTTGCCCATGCCGGTAAAGTCATCGATCATATCGCTATTTATCTTATTAGATATGGCGATTATGGCAATAAATGCACCCAGATTGGTGACCGTGTAGCTCATGAGGAAGAAGAGCAACCCGCTGCGACCCAACGCATCAGCCCCAGCCGCCATTCCTACGGTGGCCAAACCGACCATCAGATATCCAGCCTGGGCAATGCTGGAATAACCCAGCATGCGCTTGATATTGGCCTGGACGATAGCGACTACGTTGCCCACCGTCATAGTGATAGCGCTTAAGATGGCCAGCAGCAATCCCCAATTCTGGCTTAGCCACTCCGGCGCACCGAAGACAGTGAAGAAAACGCGGAGTATGATGGCAAAACCAGCAGCCTTACTGGCTACCGAAAGATATGCAGTAACCGGCGTCGGGGCACCTTCGTAAACATCGGGAACCCACATCTGGAAAGGAACACTGGCGATCTTAAAGCCAAAGCCCACCACCAGAAGGATAATGCCCAGAACCAATATCGGGCTCTCCATGATGCTGGATATGGGCATTGCCTTTATAGCATCGGCGATGCACACCAAACAAGTATGCCCGGTGAGACCGAATACCAGTGCCATACCATAGAGCAAGACGGCAGAAGCCACAGCGCCCAGCAGCAAATACTTCAGCCCTGCCTCCGTCGATTTCTTATCCTTGAGGAAGCTGGCCAGCACATAAAGCGAGATGCTGCTCAGCTCCAGCGCTACATATAGAGCAATGAAATCGGCAGCCGCTGCCATCAGCATCATGCCCAGTGTCGCCAGCATCACCAGCGCATAGAACTCTCCCTGGAACCTGGGGAACTTGCTCACATAGTCTTGCGAAGCCAGCATCACCAACCCTGCCGCCGCCAGGAATAGGAATTTGAACAGGACGGCAAACTTGTCCACCGACAGCATGTTGTAGAAGATGCCAGTTGTAGGTGCACCCCACATATTTAGCGCAAACCCGCCAGATATTATTACGCCAAAAACAGCGACACCTGCGATAACCTTCTTCTGCTTCACAAAGAGGTCAAGCAGGACTACCAACAAGGCAAAGCACAGCAAGCTCAGTTCAGGCGCTATCAAACTAATTTGTTCCAGCATCATCGGTTCAAACCGCTCCAGCTAACTTCAGTAACTTTCTAGTATCCTCGTGTGTCTCTCCTACATCCCAATCAGCTTAATAATCGGCTCCACACCCATCTTGATAACATTAGTCAGGATGGCGGGATAAATGCCAACCAGCAAAATGGCAAAGACGAACAGGAAAATGCAAGTTTTCTCTACCGCATCAGCATCCGGCACACCGTTGTACTCCTCTTTCGGTTCGCCATAAAACGTTCTCTGCAACATCCACAGTATGTACCCGGCCGTGAAAACGATTCCCAGCACACCCAGCAATGTATAGAGACGCATGCCAGCGATGGAGCTGGTGAAGCTGCCCACGAAGGTGATGAATTCGGCAGCAAAACCGCTGGTGCCCGGCAATCCCAGAGACGCCAGACCAGCGATGCTGAATACCACCACAATGACCGGCATCTGTCGGGCCAAGCCGCCCAGTTTGTCCAGATTTCGCTCATGAGTCTTTTCATAGACCAAGCCTACCATAGCAAACAGGAGGCCAGTGATGATGCCGTGGCTGAACATCTGCAAAGCTGCGCCGGTAACGCTTATCTGCGTCAGGGCAAAGATGCCCAGGAGCACATACCCCATGTGGCTGACACTACTATAGGCTATAAGCCTCTTCAAGTCGGTCTGTCGCAAGGTCACGCCTGCGCCATACAACACACCAATTACCGCTAGAATCGCCATCAGCGGTGCATATTGAACAGCTACACCAGGCAGCATGGTCACGCACAGTCGAATCATGCCGTAACCACCCATCTTCAGCAGCGCCCCCGCCAGTATCACGCTGGCCGCAGTGGGAGCGTTGGTATGAGCATCGGGCAACCAGGTATGCAACGGGAACACCGGCAGCTTGATGGCAAAACCTGCTATCAGCAGGAAGAACATGGCAGACAACGGGATGAACGGCCTGGCTATTTCCAGCCCGCTTAGCTCCATCATGTTCATGGTGCCAGTACTGAAATACACACTCAAGAAACCTGCTAGCATCATGGCACTGCCAACCAATGTGTATATCAGGTACTTGTTGGCAGCGTATTCTTTGCGGCCGCTACCCCAGATAGAGATTAGGAAATACATCGGGATCAGCTCTATCTCCCAGAAGAGGAAGAACAGGATGAGGTCAAGCGCAGTGAAAACACCCAGAATGCTGGTCTCCAGAATCAGCAGCATAGCGAAGTACAGCTTTGGCCTCAAGGCAACCTTCCACGAGACGAGTACAGACAGCACTCCCAGGAAGGTCATCAGGATTACCAGGGGTAAGCTCAGCCCATCAACGCCCAGGTGATAGAAGGAGTTGATAGCCGGTATCCAGGAATGTTTTTCCTCGAACTGCATCACGCCAATCGCCGCTGAAGAACGGTCAAACTGGCAGAAGACAACCATGGAAAGAGCAAACGAGGCCAGTGTGAATATCAGGGCAACGACACGTATGACCTTGAAGTCAGCCCTGGGCAACAAGGCGATTACAATCGCCCCGATTACCGGGAGGAAGATAATGGCCGATAAATAAGCGAAATCCAATTCTATCTACCTCAAGCAAACAGATAATAGCAAACAGCTATAGCCACCAGGCCAAGCACTATAAACATGCCGTAAAGCTGAAGCTGGCCTGTCTGTACTTTTCGAATTGCTCCACCCGCAGCCGCCGTGCCGCTGGCCGCACCATTCACAGCTCCATCAACCACCCGGTCGTCAAAGACGGCCAGGCCGGCGAAAATGCCATTCACCAACACCCTGACCACAATCACTTTCTCATAAAGCTCATCCATAAAATACTTACGAGAAAGAAGGGTATAGAGAGGCTTGAAAGCCTTGCCCACGGCTTCGTTTGAAATCCATTTGGCACCGTACATGGCATAAGCCAGCAGAATACCCAAACCAGCAACAAGCAGCGCTATCAGTGGAATCGGATGGGTCAGCACGCCAAAGAAACCCTCCACGATGCTGTGTGCCGCCCCATGGCCTCCACCATGCCCCATGAAGTTGCCAAAGCCTCCTGTCAGGTTTACCCACCCGGAACACACTGAGAGCACCGCCAGGATTACCAGTGGGATGACCATAACCTTGGGTGACTCATGTGGTCCATGATGCTCATGAGAGCTGTGAGCGCCATGTTCAGATGGCGCACCACCACGATATTCGCCAGTAAATGTCATAAAAATGGCCCTGAACATGTAAAAGGCAGTCATGAACACGGTTATCAGTGCCAGCGTGAACAGCACCGGCTTGTCTATAGTCGAAGCTACGATTTCATCTTTGCTCCAGAAACCGGCCAGGGGCCAGATGCCGGCCAGGCTTAACGATGCAATGAGAAAAGTGATATACGTCCAGGGCATAGTCTTCCGCAGTCCACCCATCAACCGCATATCAAACGTCCCTGTGCCGTGGTTCACACTGCCAGCGCCGAGGAACAAGAGCGCCTTGAAGAAAGCATGGTTGAACAGGTGGAAGATGCC
Source organism: Chloroflexota bacterium (assembly GCA_016875975.1). Taxonomy (GTDB): domain Bacteria; phylum Chloroflexota; class Dehalococcoidia; order GIF9; family UBA5629; genus VGOF01. The sequence continues at coordinate 4,940 of VGOF01000085.1, forward strand.
GATGGCTACACCGCCGGTGGCCAATCCCAGCATCATATAGCCAAGCTGGCTGATAGTAGAATATGCCAGCACTCGCTTAATATCATTCATCACTAGCCCCATACTGGCAGCAAATATGGCAGTAACAGCACCGATAATAGCCACCGTAGTCAAAGCTATCTCCGAATGCTCGAATAGCGGGAAGAAACGGGCTACCAGGAAGACGCCCGCTGCCACCATGGTTGCAGCATGTATCAGGGCGCTGACCGGAGTCGGGCCTTCCATGGCATCGGGCAACCAGACATGCAGCGGGAACTGTGCCGATTTGCCTGCCGCTCCAGCAAATATGCCAATAGCTACCCAGGTAAGCACCGTTCCCCCCAGCGTACCAGCCACAGCCAGCGCATGTATCTCCTCGGTATCAAAGGTACCAGTCTGGGAAAAGACTAATAGGATAGCAGCCAGAAAACCAAGGTCGCCAAAACGCGTAACTATGAAAGCCTTTTTGGCTGCGTTGGCTGCAGATGGTTTATGAAACCAGAAACCGATGAGCAAATACGAGCCTAATCCCACACCCTCCCAGAACACGAACATCAACACCAGGTTGTCAGCCATCACCAGGCCGAGCATGCAGGCAGTAAACAATGACATGAAGGCGAAGTATCGCGGGTACCCCGGGTCGCCCTGCATATAGCCTTGGGAATAAATCTGTACCATCAGGCTGACCACGGTCACCACCACTACCATCACCGCAGTCAGCGAGTCAATCATCAGCCCAAATTGAATATGCAGGTCGCCGATAACAACCCAACTGATATCCGGTATATCCAGCTTGTGCCCCGGAGCGGCCATGACTTCCTTCAGTACCCAGAAAGCAAGGACACACGCCGTGCCGATAGCAGCAATGGTGGTATAGCCACTCAGCTTTGGTCGATTATTGAAGAAAGGCCTGAGGATAAAGGAAATAATCACCAGCGAGGAAACTGGCAACAGGAAAATAAGCCATGGAACCAGGTGTGGCATTACAGTTTCCTTAAGACCTCCTCAACAACATGTAGTTTTTCCTGCGACACGAGGACACTGAAGCCTTTGGCATCTTTCCCGGCATCGGGCAAAATGCGAGCAGGTATCCCTTCGCCTTCGAAGAACTCTTTCCACATCTCTGCCAGTATTAGATTAGGTGCGCTCTTTACCTGAACCCACATGATTATCTCGTTACCATTTCATCAAGTCGTACTTGTCCACTTCTACCGAATCACGGCTGCGGTAGATGGCCATAATGATGGCGATACCTACGGCTACCTCGGCTGCAGCCACCACCATGACAAACAGGGCAAATATTTGCCCCGTGAGAGCTGTAGGCACTATATAGCGAGAGAAAGCAACCAGCGCTATGTTCACGGCATTAAGCATAATCTCTATGCACATCAAGATAACCACAGCATTACGCTTGGATAGCACTCCGTACAACCCAATAGAAAACAGTATTGCTGACAGAATCAAATAATGTTCCAGGCCAACTGTCACTTCTATTTCTCCCTGATCATCACAATGGCACCAAGCACGGCCGAAAGCAGCATAATAGCTGCAATTTCCACGGGCAGCAGGAATCCGCCTTCGCCAAAGAGCT
>VGOF01000086.1 GCA_016875975.1 Chloroflexota bacterium
AACAAGAAACGGAAAACATGGTGGGAAAGGGCCTGGCCAAAGACTTGGAAGAAAAAAGCCTGGCTCTCTACAAATGTGCCTCAGATTATGCATTAGAACGAGGTATTATAATCGCTGACACCAAATTCGAATTCGGATTTGTCGACAGTGAGCTAATCGTAATAGATGAGATGCTAACGCCAGATTCAAGTCGATTTTGGGATGCTAATCGGTATACGGTCGGGTGCTCTCAACCCAGTTTCGATAAACAGCCGATACGTGACTGGCTCACAGCTTCAGGTTGGAATAAGCAGCCGCCAGCACCCGAACTGCCACCTGGCGTAATCAACTCTACCACACATCGCTATCGGGAAGCCTATGAGCGTCTCACCGGAAAGAGTCTGCAATATGCGCCTGACTAATTACGCTGATTTACTCACCCGCAAAATCAATCTCGATACTTTATAATCAGTTTGGGTTTAGATCTAGCAAAAGTCACATAGTCATCATCACGATTGTTGAAATACGGTTTTTCAAACTGAAGCCGAATTTGAAACCGTAGATTGCCAGCATCGATAGCCGTCTGGACAGTACTGGCCAAAAGGTCAGATGTGACCGGTGCGGTAAACATCCCGTTCGTAGTGAATAGCGCACCAGGCGAGATGGCAATAGCATAGCTGTTCTTAGTCAGTACTGTATACTGGCAAGGATAGACATACAACCGCCCTAGGGAGGAGAAGGGATAACCCACTTCATCGCCAGTGGTCAGGTCTAGAAAGATCGAAGTGACTCTGGCACCTTTCGGTATCATTGAAATGTCGAAGCTGAAGAACGCCTGCATTGACGCTAAATTAACGGTGTCACCAACGCTCGGTTCCGTGCCGACATATCCATCCCGCCTGACCTGACCACTCTCCGCAGCAATGGCGCTTACTTCCACAGTATGCACTGGGACCGCAACGATGGATACCTCGGCTGTTGCAGTCACCGTGCCAGCAGGATTGCTGGCTATCAGAGTATAGATAGTAGAACGTGCCGGCGACACAGTCCTGCTCCCTGTTAAAGCCACATTGCCTACATTGGGTTCTATCTTTACCGTAGAGGCACCGGTAACTTGCCAAGTCAAAGTCGAAGCTTGATCAGGCCCAACGCACGGGCTAGCCTCAAACACATTTACAACCGGAGGAATAGCGCCGAGCGGCACAACAGCAACATTACAGGGAGTTTCGCTGGACCATTCCCCCTTGTCATCCTGAACTCTAAACCAGATGGTATGATTACCCACCGAGAGAGACGATGTCTGAAACGACTGTGAGGTGCTGAGCTCTCCATCAATGCCCGAGCGCCAGCGATAAGCAACGACTTTCCCATCAGGGTCAATCCCATGGCCACTGAAGGCCACCGTTTCCCCCGGCACTACCTGTGTCGCCGATACCGAATCGATATGCGCAATCGGAGGCTGGTTCACCTCTGGTTGAGTCGGACGAAAAGGTAGACATCCCACAGTCAATAAAGCCAAAAATAACACTAGCATAATAACCCGAACGAATGATATTTTCATTTTCACTTTCCTCCAATCACGCAACTAAAACTTACGAGGGCTTCTTTGTAGAGTTGCCCAGCTTTGCCAATCTCCGCTTCACAACATTCTGATATATTGTCCTGATGCTACTGCCGTGCAACCTAAACTTCCTCTTACGCTTTTTATGTTCTCTGCGCTCCAGCTTGCTTTTCGTGTCATCGCCGTCAACCATGCGCAGACCCCGCTAGCTGGTCATCTTGCTTTTGACCTTTTCTATAATAGTGGACATTGCCTCTCCCGCCTTATGTTCCAGCCGTACAGTAGCATGTGAATCCATTGGCGTGGAACCAAGGTTGATGATAACCAGTTGTACCCCAGATTCCTTCGCATACATCGGCATATACGCCGCTGGATAAACCACTAACGTGGAACCAATAACAATAAAGAGGTCACACTTTCGAGAACGTTGGATTGCCTCATTCAGAGTATGCTGAGGCAGTGCTTCGCCGAAAAAAACACCATCCGGCTTAAGTATGCCGCGGCAGGCCTCACAGTCAGGAACATCCTCTTTGTCCAATCGGTGGAGCACTTCATCCGTAGGAATCCGCCTATCACAGCCCATACACCGTACCCACCTCAAATTGCCATGCAATTCGAAAACCCTATCCGGGGAATTACCGGCCATCTGATGCAAATTATCGACATTTTGGGTAATGATGCAGTCCAGTTTGCCTAATCTTTCCAACTCGGCAACGGCATGGTGAGCTGCATTTGGCTCGGCTTTTTTGAGAAAGCCTCCTTGTGCAAACATCTGCCAATGTGCTTTTCTAACATCACGGCTACTCATAAATCGCTGGATAGTAAAATCCTCAGGGTCTAAACGTGTCCACAACCCATCTGGGCCACGAAAATCGGGGATTCCAGATTCAGTACTAATGCCAGCACCAGTGAAAACAACCACCTTGCTGGCCTCAACGATCATACCTGCAATCTCTCCAGCAAGATAATCAAACTCCTCAGCTTTCAAGAGAACCTCCGTTCAATCATGTCAGAACCAATACTAAATCCCTTTTACTCCAATGTCAAGACGCATAATGTAGAGATTTGGACACTGCCTGGCACTACCAGTATACTAGCAGGACAAGACTCGGAAATATGTAGCGCTATGATAAACAATAGAAAATTAGCAAAAGACATCGTAGGCAGACTGAGCACAAAATTCGTGGGGAGCCGGTTACATTACTATGCCAAACTTACCTCCACGATGACTGTAGCAAGAAAAAAGGCCTCCGACGGCGCACCCGAGGGAACAGTTGTCATCGCCGACCAGCAAACATCAGGACGAGGACGACTAGGCAGGACCTGGCTCTCGCCACAGGGCAACCTAGCTTTATCACTTATTCTCAAACCTCGACTCGAAAACCTGCCACAGCTCATTATGGCCGCTTCGCTGGCAGTGGTCAGAGCCATCAAATCAGTATCGGGCATTGACGCTACCATCAAATGGCCCAACGATGTGTTGATCAAAAATAAAAAGGTGTGTGGCATACTCATCGAAAGCGAGGTTAGAGGCAATACGGTTAATTTCGCCATCGTGGGCATAGGAATCAACATCGACCTAGACACCACGGCCTTTCCCGATATCGCAGCCATAGCCACTAGCCTAACACAAGAGTCCAGCGAGAACATATCGAAAGCCGAACTCACAGCTACTCTGCTCACTGAGCTAGAGAGATTATATCTAAAAACCCAAACAGGTACACCGATTCACAGAGAATGGCGAGAGCGCATGGACACCCTGGGCAAATGGATAGAGGTCAAGTCCGGAGATGCCATAGAGCGCGGCAAAGCCGAGGATGTCACAGAAAACGGTAACCTGATTTTACGGCGCCCCAATAACAGCATCACCGAAATCCTCGTCGGCGACGTTACAGTGCTGAAAAGCTAGCAATTTTCTATAGTTCGGGACAAAACAGCAATTGGGCTATTTCTTCTTCTCGGCAAAAACATCACCCATTAGCGGCTTCAAGAACTCGATAGGCAATGGGAACACAATGGTGTTTGTCCGCTCAGTAGAAATCATGCCCAGGGTCTGTAGATAGCGCAACTGTAGGGCCGCGGGTTGACTGGAGATGACCTTGGCCGCATCTGCCAGTTTTTGCGCAGCCTGGAATTCACCGTCAGCATGGATGATCTTGGCCCGCCGTTCTCTCTCGGCCTCTGCTTGCGCTGCCATGGCACGTTGCATAGTCTCAGGCAACTGCACATCACGGACTTCCACCATGCTGACCTTTATGCCCCATGGCTCAGTGCCTTCATCCAGAAGTGACTGTAAACTTTCATTGACCTTGTCTCTATGAGCAAGCAAGTCCTCGAGGTCGGATTGACCAACCACATTGCGCAAAGTAGTTTGAGAAAGAAGAGAGGTGGCTCTAATATATTGCTCCACGTTCAGCACGGCATCATCAGGTTTGATTACCCGGAAATAGACTACAGCATCTACTTTTACGGTAACCGTATCCAGTGTGATGCACTCCTGAGTTGGCACATCCATCGTAACCACACGCAAGTCGACCTTCACCATACGTTCGATAAACGGAATTAAGAAGATAAGCCCCGGTCCCCTGATGCCCACATACCTGCCCAACCGAAAGATGACTCCACGTTCATATTCGTTGGCAATTCTGATAGCTGCAGCCAGTATTATTATGGCCGCCACAACAAGTGCGAGAATTAGAATGAAATTCATGATTTCCTCCCTTTCGTTTTCTTCTTAGTCACTATTAACCTCAATCCTTCGACTTTCGTGATTATTACCTCCTCTTCAGGTTCCACAGAGCCACTCTCAACAGTAGCTGCCCAGTGTTCACCGCCCACCAGGACCGCACCCTTGGGAGCAAGCCTCGTTTTAGCCACTGCCATTTTGCCGACAAGTCCCTCGGCACCTGTAGCAACCTTCCGCCTCTGTCCTCTGACTACGGCACCGATTATAAACAACACAAACGCGGCCATAACGGTCGCCACAGTAGCAATCAACCACTTACTAACTTCCATTTCAGGAGAGGTACGACTAAACAAAATTAGAGAGCCGAAAACAAAAGAGACAATACCACCAGCAATCAGTATACCAAAACTCGTTGTGAATATCTCTGCGATAAACAGACCCAAGGCAAGTAACATCAGCAATATGCCTGCCCAATAAGCATTGAGCACACCCAAAGAGTAAAAAGCAAAAAACAGGCTTATCCCACCAGCCACTCCAGGAAAAATCATGCCAGGATTCGAAATTTCAGCTATCAGACCTATCGTAGCCAAACTTAGGAGAATATAAGCGATATTCGGGTCGCTGATGACATGCAGAAACCTTTGCAGGGGATTCATAACCTTACGGCTCAATACATAACCAGATGTATCGATAACGACTTTTTCCCCACTGCCCAAGGTCACTTTCCGGCCGTCAATCTCAGCAATAAGGTCGCCGAGGTTATCGGCTTGTAAGTCAATTAGACGCGCCTCTAAAGCTTCCGAGTCAGTAAAGGACTTGCTCTCGGTCACAGCCAACCGGGCCTGCTCGGCATCACGCCCACGCATCTCAGCAATACTCCTAATCCATGCCGAGGAATGCTCAGTTACTTTCTTTGATACCACTTCAGGCATCTCTTGGCCCATAGCCACTGGGTGAGCAGCACCGATACTGGTACCAGGTGCCATAGCCGCTACATGCGCAGCTACAGTTATGAAAGTCCCAGCCGAAGCTGCCCAACTACCCTTGGGTGAAACATAGACCACCACTGGCACTTCCGCAATCAGAATCCTCTGGACTATGTCCTCAGTAGAATTGAGGAGGCCGCCAGGCGTATCTAATTCTATGACGCAAGCAATACTGCCACTAGATTCAGCATATTCAATGCCTTGCTCTATATAATCAGCTACTATGGGAACGATATTGCCATCAACACTAAGGACATGGATTGTTGGCGCTCCGGCATCCACCTCAGAAGAGATGAGCAGAGTTCCCGAGGCGCAAATCAAAGCGAGGAAGTAAAAAAATCTCAGTTTGGACTTAAACACTGCTAACTCCGTAGGCTAATTATAGTTGAGACCCTGTTAGACATCAAAACACGAACAATCACAGCACCAATGCAAGATCATAACAGCTTGAGATTGAACGGAAGGTTGGATTAGTATAGAATATGTCCCCTTGCAGAGGGTAAGGCAAATGGAGAATCTAAAATGCAAAGGTGCCCGGGACATGCTTCCTCAGGACACGGCATGTTTCAGATACATAGAGGACGCCTTTCGTCGCTCCTGCCTTGCTTGGGGCTACCAAGAGGTAAGAACGCCTACTCTTGAATATCTGAACCTGTTCACATCGGCTGGTACGCTCACGCCCAAAATGCTGAGCAGAGTTTATTCTTTCTTAGACTGGGATGGGTGGAGTGGAGAAAGGGTAGCCCTGAGGCCGGATGGCACCATTCCAGTTGCCAGACTATATGTAGAAAACCTAATCCAAGAAAAGACAGCCAAGCTGTTCTATGTGACAAACGTCTTTGCCTTTGAAGAGACGGGGAAAGAGAGCAGAGAAAAATGGCAGGGAGGAGTCGAGCTACTCGGCAGCTCCAAGTCAATAGCAGATGTGGAGTTGATCCTGCTAGCATTAGAGATCTTACGCAGCTTGGGCATAGAGGACTTCGAGTTACAGCTATCCCATGCTGGCCTGTTGAAGTCATTGCTCGCAGAGCTTGAACTAAGCACAGAAGAAAATAGAGACTTGCTGACCCAAATCCTGGACGGCAACTGGCAACACCTAACACAAATCCAAACGAATAGCCCCGACGTGAATAGGGTGCTTTCTTTGCTATTGAATTTCAGGGGAAAGACCAGCGGTTTTCTTGAGAACCTTAAGACTTTGCCCAAGCTTTCGCCAGCTCTGAAACGCGAGATCGATAATTTCGCTGAAGTTAGCAGCCTTCTAGATGCTACAGGCTGCAATTACCGAATTGACGTTACCTCTGTGCGCAGCTTCGAGT
>VGOF01000087.1 GCA_016875975.1 Chloroflexota bacterium
GCGGGCTCCAAGGTCTTCCAGGGCTTCGCGGGCGTGGGGTATCCCGGCATATTGTTCTTGTTTGCCGAAGGTGCGGGAGTACTTGGATGTCCAGATGTCAGGGTGGGCAATTATATCCATTTGTTTTCTTGATGCTTGCAGCACATGGCGCAGTCCCCCGGTGTGGTCACGATGTCCGTGGCTGAGCACTATCTTGTCGATTTGTGAAAGGTCTATGCCCATGACGGCAGCGTTGTAGAAGGTGGAAATGCCCAGTCCTGTATCCAGCAGTACCTTGTAGCCATCGACCTCTACCAGCACGCTCAGCCCCCATTCCGCCAGCAGCCCCACCCTGCCAGCCGTGTTTTCGCTTAGCGTTGTCAGTTTGACCTCCATTTTCTCTCACTCCTCCCGCAGTATCAGCTTATCGCCCACTTTGCTACCGAGCAAAGCAGCAGCACTTCCGTCTTTGAGCGCTATCTCCAAGTAGTCATTGCTGTCAATTATGGCTACCAGCCCATTTTTTTGGCTGTAGTACTGGCTCAGCCCCAATATTTTCTGGTTGCCAATCTCTATGACGAATTTTCCTTCCGGTAAGTCGGTGCCTTTGAGGTTAGTGATTAGATTGCCGAAGTGGTCTGTGTGGATTATTTGTCCACACAGGTTGCCCTTGCTGTCATGGTAAGGCTGTGGTAGGGAAAAGACGTTGACTGAGTTTAGCTTTTCTCCCAATTCGCCTATAGGTGTGCCCAGGGATAGGTAAGCGGCGACCGGTGCCAGGATATCTCGCCCGTGGAAGGTTGTGCTTACCGTCTGTTGCCAGTAGCGCGGGTTTGTGATGGCTATGGCCTTAGCCCTTTTGGGTAGCTGTATCTGCTGGGGTCCTGCCGCCGAATCTGTGGTAGGATTTGATGCTGGTTCTATCTCTCGGATGATGTAGCTCAGGACTCCGTTGTCAGGTGCCAGGAACAAGGCGGACGGGGTTTCGAGGATGACTAATTTGCGCTGGCTGCCTACGCCCGGGTCAACTACTACAACGTGGATGGTTCCTTTGGGGAAATAGCTGTGGGTGGTACTGATGATGTAGGCGGCCTGCAGGGCGTTCTGCGGCTCGACGGCATGGCTGATGTCAACGATTGTGACCTGTGGATTTATGTTGAGTATGACTCCCTTCATGCTGGCCACGTAAGCGTCGCTGGTGCCAAAATCGGTGGTCAGCGTTATCAGAGGAGCCATCTCAGCTCTTGCCCGTAGCTAGGCGCCTACCCTGACTATTATCACGGAGAGTATCACGAAGAGAATCACCAGGGCTATGGTAAACTGGAACAGGCGTTTTTCCACGCCTCGCCGCGTTCGATAGACGGTATCGGCCTGTCCAAATATGCCTCCTAAACCACCGCCGTGCACCTGCAGCATGATCACTCCGATTAGGGCCAGGGCTACCACAATCTGTGCTATTAGCAGGTAACTAGACATTTCTTTTTCCTCCAACTTTAGCTAACAGGATTTCTTTTGCCAGGTTCGGATTAGCACGTCCTTTGCTGGCTTTCATCACCTGTCCCACCAAAAAGGTTAGTGCTTGTTCTTTGCCGGCAGCGAAGTCAGATACTGCCTGGCTATTATTGACCATTATCTCTTCCACTATTTTGTCTATTTCTGAGCTATCGCTTATCTGGCTCAGCCCTTGCTCAGCCACTATATCCTGGGCTTTCCTTCCGCTGTGGAACATCTCCTCGAACACTGCCTTGGCTGCAGGACCGCCCAGTGTTCCCTGTTCCACTAGGGTCAGCATTTCCAATAGGTGCTTTGGCGATACCTTGGTCTCTTCAATGCTGGCATTGGTGGCGTTGAGCAGGCGGCTGAGGTCCCCCAGCAGCCAGTTGCTTACTGTCTTGGCTTTCTTCTCTATATTTGTCCCGTTGGCTTCCTTCAGTAGCTCTATGCACTCCTCGAAGTAGTCGGCCATCGCTCTGGAATCAACCAGCAGATTGGCGTCATACAGCGGTAACCCATATTGGGACATAAATCTGTCCCTTCGGGCATCGGGAAGCTCGGGCAAGCGTGACCTGATTTCTTCTACCCATGCCTTTTCGAAGACCATCGGCGGCAAATCAGGTTCGGGGAAGTAGCGGTAGTCGTGGGCATATTCTTTGCTCCGCTGGCTTACGGTGATTCCCTTATCGTCCACCCAGCCTCTGGTCTCCTGCACCAGCTTGCCTCCATTCTCCAGCACCTCTCTTTGTCGCTGGGCTTCGTAGTCCAGGGCGCGGTACACGGCCTTAAAGCTATTCATATTCTTCACTTCTACCTTGGAGAGGTATTCCTTGGTACCCTTGGGGCGGATGCTGATGTTGGCATCGCACCTGAAGCTTCCTTCCTCCATGTTCCCCGTGGAAACGCCCAGGTACTGGAGTATGGCTCTCAGTTTCATCAGGTATTGCCTGGCTTCCTCCGGCGAATTGATGTCTGGTTCGCCCACTATTTCCATTAAGGGCACGCCGGCACGGTTGACGTCCACCAGGCTGTAGCTTTCACCTGCAGGCGAGGTGCGGTGCAACAGCTTGGCCACATCTTCTTCCAGGTGTACACGGGTGATGCCGATTTCCTTTTGCTTTCCGTCTATGTCCAGCATCAGCCAGCCATGCTGACCGATTGGTGCATCGTACTGAGATATTTGGTATCCCTTCATCAAATCGGGGTAGGGGTAGTTCTTGCGGTCGAACTTAGCATGTTCGGCGATGGTGCAGTTTAGAGCCAGGGCGGTCATTACGGTATATTCGATTGCCTTCTGGTTTATGGAAGGCAGCACACCGGGCATGCCCAGGCAGATAGGGCAGACGTGGGTGTTCGGTGGGGTGTTGGCATAATCGGCGCTGCAGGGGCAGAACATCTTGCTCCGGGTCAGCAGTTGAGCATGCACCTCCAGCCCTATTACAGTCTCGTATTCCACAACGTCGGTAAGTATATCAGCACCACTCGTAGTGAAGCAAGAAAACACAGATTACCTTGCCCGCTCAACTAATTAGCAGTTCTGTGTTGTTGGGTGTTGTTCTACTGTGCCTCTACGGCATTCTCAATAAGCTCGATGCGGGTGGCTTTGCCCTTCTGGTCAAGCTCCACGCCGACGAAATCTATGCGCCACTGGGCGGGCAGTTTTTCGTGGCTGTTGATATATGACAGGGCAGTGGTGACGAGCTTTTCTTTCTTGGCGGCGGTCATCGATTCTTCAGGGGTGCCGAAGGCAGCGCTGGACTTGGTGCGCACCTCGACGAAGACCAGGCAGCCCTTTTTCTGGGCGACGATGTCTATTTCGCCGTGGCGGCAGCGGAAATTGGCCTCGCGGATGCGGTAGCCTCTCTTCTTGAGGAAGTCTTTGGCCAGCTTTTCACCGGTAGCGCCGAGGTTCTTGCGGTTCATATTATGCGGCGGGTCTCCCTTACCGGGGCGAAGGAGTGGCGGTGGATGGGCGAAGGGCCAAGTTGTTGCAAGCAGGCACAATGTTGCCTGGTGGCATAACCTTTGTGTTTGGCCAGACTGTAGCCGGGGTGAACTGAGTCCAGCTCTGCCATGATGCGGTCGCGGGTTACCTTGGCCACGATAGAGGCGCAGGCGATGGAGAGGCACAATTTATCGCCTCTGATTATGCCTTTTTGCATGGTGCGCATTTGTGGCAGGGTTAGGGCGTCTATGAGCAGAAAATCGGGAGAGCAGGCGAGTTGTTCTATAGCCCGGCACATGGCTAGCCTGGTGGCTTTGAAGATACCTATTGAGTCTATAATTTGCGGTTCGATGATGCCTACGGCAGCGGCTATAGCTGCCTGGTGAATCAAAATGTAGAGTTCATTTCGCCTGGCTGGCGGAACCTCTTTGCTATCGCGCACCAATTTGAACCAGGGGAAATCGACATCCAGAGGAAGGATAACGGCGGCAGCCACCACAGGGCCAGCCAGGGCGCCACGTCCCACCTCGTCGACGCCGGCGATGTGGCGATAGCCCATCTGCAGGAGCCTGCTCTCTTCAGACAAACCAGGCGGCTCAGCTCTGGTGCGATTTCTGGGCGATTTGGATTGTGCCACCGCCGATTACCTCGTTGCCTTGATAGAATACCACAGCTTGTCCCGGAGCGATAGCGCGTTGCGGTTGGTCGAAGACAACGTTTACTGAATCAGCCTGAGGATGGATGGTGGCTGGCGCCTCTGGCGAGCGGTAGCGTATTTTGACGTTGACTGACAGCGGCTGCGACGGTGATTTGCCCGAAGCCCAGTTCAGATTTACGGCGATAAGGCTGGAGCTGCCAAGCTGGCTCTCATCGCCAACCACCACACGGTTGGTAGAAGGCTCTATCCTGGTCACGTAGAGCGGTCTGGCGGTTGATAGTCCCAAACCATGCCTCTGGCCGATGGTGTAGAAGGCAGCGCCTCGATGCTTGCCCAGCACCTTTCCCTGCCCATCGACAATGTCTCCGGGTTCGGTGGTCACATGCTGGCTCAAAAATGTGCCGTAGTCAGCGGCGACGAAGCAGATATCCTGGCTGCTGGGCTTGCCTGCAGCCGGCAAGCCTTTCTCTCGGGCCAGGTCTCGAACCTGCCGTTTGCTGTAATTGCCCAGCGGGAAGAGGGTGCGTGCCAGTTTCTTCTGTGTCAGTGTGTATAGCATGTAGGACTGGTCTTTATCGGGGTCAACGCCTTTGAGCAGATGGTAGGCGTTGTCACGATGTTCTACTCTAGCATAGTGCCCGGTAGCGAGGTAGTCGGCATCCAAAGCAAGTGCATGTTCCAGCAAAAAGCCGAACTTGATGTATTGGTTGCAGGAGATGCAGGGATTGGGTGTGCGCCCCTGGGTATATTCCCTGATTAGATACTGGATAACATGCTCCTTGAATTCCCGTTCGAAGTCGAGGATATGGAAGGGTATGCCCAGTTTGTGGCAGGTTTGTTCAGCATCGATGATGTTCCGGGCGGGATTGGGAAATTGGCTTTTGCTAGACGAAGTGGCTTCATTTGTGGCCCATAGCCGCATGGTGACGCCAATTACTTCGTGGCCAGCCTCCTGAAGCGTCAGGGCTGCCATGGAGGAGTCAACACCACCGCTGAGTGCTACGACTACACGTTTCTTAGGCATGGTATAAAAGCCAGAGTATAGTCACCTGTGAGAACGGGTGATACCTAAAGTTGTCTACTCTCCTGCAAAAGCAGGTTTACCTTGTTCCAGATGAGAGCTTTGAGCTGGTTTCTGGGCAAGGTGGCGTCTACTACCATCCAGCGTGCTGGCTCCTGGGCTGCCAGCTCAAGATAACCGTTCCTAACCTTCTGGTGAAAACCAATCTCCTCAGATTCGAAGCGGTCGTGGTGTCCGGCCTGTTTGCGGGATAGGCCTTTGTCTGCGGGCATGTCCAGCAGTATAGTCAGGTGCGGCTTGATGCCAGCGGTGGCCCTCTCGTTAATGGCCTTGATAGTAGCTAAATCAATTCCCCGGCCATAACCCTGGTACGTGACTGTTGAATCAGCGAAGCGGTCACAGATAACGACCTTGCCCTTCTGCAAGCCGGGTTTGATGACTTCGTCTATTAGCTGAGCGCGCGAAGCGGCAAAGAGCAGCAACTCGGCTTCTGGTGAAAGGTAGTCTCGGCGTTTTCTTTTCAGCAAGTGTCGCAGCTCTTTGCCCAATGCGGTACCGCCGGGCTCGTGGGTCAACTCTGCTGAGATGCCCAACTGGATGAGCTTTCTCCACAGGGCTTTAGCCTGTGTGCTCTTGCCACAGCCCTCGCCGCCTTCGAAAGTGATGAATAAGGCCAAAATAGCTTCTCCGAAATGCTCTCAAATACGGAGTTTGGTCATCCGCTTAGCCTTTGAGAATCCTGACCCTTCTCTGCGGCTCTTTGCCCGAGCTATGGGAGAACAGGTTATGCCGTTCAGCCAACATATGCTGCAAGCGTCGGATATAAGCATTCTGCGGGCTTAGCTCTACAGAGCTTTTCCCTTCTATTATCTGCGTCACTGCCTGTTCCGCCTCGTCCATAGCTGGGCCGATGGGGGCATCTTTGTGTGGTGCGAACATGGTATCGAGACATTGCTTCAACTGAAGCGGGTTATTGCTCTTGAGTGCATAGATGGGGATGCCTGATGCCTCTGCGTCCCTTATCTTCTGTGGTTTGCGGCGGTAGTAGTTCTTGGTGGTCAGCAGGACAGTTGCTGTGTTGAGGTCGGTGGTGAAATCCAGCTTAATGTGTCTTTCCCTGGCAGCTTCTTCCAGCTTGGCGCGGTTGACGCCGAAAAGATATATACGCTGTGTCTCCCGTCTCGTCTCCGGCCCATGTCTGTTCAGGGCATGGGAAGCCACTAACTCGCTTTTCTTAATTTCGCCATCAGGGTCCAGCCAGCGAACCTCGCTTTTCTGGGGGTTGCCGTGGAGAATGGCGTCCACGGCTTCGGCCACGTCGGGATGAATCACCACCCTGTCCCGTTCTTGTATTTCAACCACTATGTGGAAGGTAGGTGGTGCCTTGCGTTCCAGGATAGATTTCTGGGTGCGGCGACGCCGTGCCTC
>VGOF01000088.1 GCA_016875975.1 Chloroflexota bacterium
ATTTCATGGTACCTCCTTATCTGTTTCTTGTTTTCGAAAAGTGATGGTCAGTTTGCCGGCAAGCTCAATTACATCGCCGTTAGCAAGTGGATGCCTGCCGGTTCCCTTGATATCCACGCTGTTGACCCTGGTGCCGTTGGTGCTGCTACGGTCTTCGATGTAATATTGGCCGTTTTCGTACCAGATATTGATATGTTGCCTCGATATATAGGGAACATTGCCCTGTGGCATGAATTCTTCAAAGTCCTGGCGACCAAAGGACCTGGCGTTGCCTGCCAGCAGTATTTCGTCTCCACCCGGCATGGTCAGTGTAGCCGGGGCTGCCTCTGCCACTGGTGTTGTGATTGGCAATGTGTCTGTGGGACGCGTTTCTTCAGTTTGAGTACTGTGGCCTCGTTCAGTGTCTGCTGCCTGTTCTGCACTGTGTCTCATTGACCTTTTTATAAGCAAAACGACTGCCACGATGGCCGCTATGACCAATAGGGCTATTAATCCCCAGAGCAGGTACGGGGGTTGCTCTACGTAAACAGTGGTCGATACGGACTGTTTGGTGCCGTCAATATAAGCGGCGGTCAGGGTATATGAAGTCGTAGTTTTGGGTGACACCTGCGTGGTACCGCTGATGCTGGCGTTGCCGATATCGGTAATCCAGACGATAACTGCACCCGGGGCATTCCAGGAGAGGGACGCTGTCTGTCCTCTCTGTATTTTGGACTGGGTAACGCTGATGCTAGGTGGCACCCTGGGCATAACCGTTACAGTGGTAGTGGATGATGCGGAGCTACCCGATTTAGCTTTTGCTACCAGTGTATAGATAGTGGTGGCAGTTGGGGTGACTGTTGTGGAGCCGGAGGTGGCAACCGTTCCCACCTCCGGCGATATAGTTACGCTAATAGCGTTTGTTGTCGTCCAGGTCAGTATGGCTGTTTCTCCCATTTCTATGGAGGACTTGTTGGCACTGAATGAGTTGATTATCGGAGGTGAAGCTGGTTCAGGTGACAGACCTGGTATATCTGGGGGGTAGTGGCTGCCGGTGTAGTAATAGCTCAGCGAGCGCGTTGTCCATGATTGCCCGGAAAGGAACCACATTTTCCAGTTATATTGTCCTGGGGGGTCAAACGACTGTGCAGCGAATGGCCCGATTTTCCATACGCCGGCGTATGGGCGATACCATCTGTAGCATAGCCAATGTCCGTGGGGAGATGTACTGGGGGGGTAGTATTCCCACAGGTAGAAATAGCCCGGGCCGCTGAACGATACGATTAAGTAACATATCTGGTTGCGATACAGGTTGGTCAGGGGTTGCCCGTAGCTGTTGACAAGATAGGCGTCTACTATGGCGCCCGGTGTGCCCGGTGCACTGGGCTGCGGCGGTATCTGCAAGTTAGGCCAGGATTGGCTGTACGTTTCTACGTTAGCTGGTGGTTCTATAAGCTTCCCGCCTTCGTATGGTGGCTGCCAGGATTCACCAGGGCTTAGCGGCGGCAATGGGTAGTCCTCCGCCTTGACGGGTGAGATTGCGTTAGCAGTGGCTAGCAGAATTAGAACAGAGATAAGCAGTGTGCTTAAAGACTTAGTCACCTTTGTGTCAGTCGACTCCTGGCAAACATATTTCTCATTTGTATTAACTATACGTTTGTCAGGTGGGGCTTGCTTGACTGCGGGCTGACAGGTTACTGACAGTTATCTGATAAAACCGAAGATGGTGGGCGGATGGGGCTGGGTGGGCTTGTTCGCTTGTGGGTTTACAGGGTTAAGGAAGCTGAAAGGTCAATTCAATCACGCCGGCAACTTCTATGATGTCGTTGTTGTTGAGGCTGACCAGCCCTTTACCGTTGATGCTGTCGCCGTTGAGCTTAACACCGTTGGGGCTATCCAGGTCCTGGATGAAGAACTGTTCGTTTTCGGATTTTATTTCGAAGTGGCGCCTGGAGATGAGGCTCAACTCGTCCAGATTTAGTGCTCGTGCGAGGTCGCCTCTGCCTATAACACGGCTATCACCGGCAAGCTTGAGCTCCATACCATTGGGCAATACTATTTTTGCGCTGGCGCTGGCTGTTGACTGCATCGTCGAGGCTGCTCCAGGCCATATTTCAGGGTAGAGCGATATTGTACCCTGCCCTTTCCCCCACCTTGTATAAACCCTGGTGAGGTAAAGGCCAGCCACAACCGTGGCAACCAACAGGAAAGCGATGATGGCAAGGACAACTGGCAGGGTGATAAATTCAATGACACTGCCGGAGTCCTTAACTTCCTTGTCAGGGGCTGTCGGAGGTTGTTGCGGTATTTGCTCGGCGAGTTGGCCTTTGGAATAAGTCCAATAGGCGAGGTTGCTCTGAGGTAGTTCGGGGTCTTCGGCAGCCCACTGGCCGTCGCTGTAAAACCAAATCCTGTATATGTGTTGTCCCTCTGGCTCGTCATTTGCGGCGCTGAATGGGCCAAGCCTCCAGACGCCACTTTGTGGGAGTTGCCATTTGTAGGCTATCCACCGACCCTGCAGGCTGCTATCGGCCGGGAAATATTCATAGATATAAAGCCACCCTGGGGCGTTGATGTCTACATCCAGATACCAGATTTCATCTGCGGTTACCTTGAATTTATCTCCATCCCAGGTGCCGATGAAATCCAGGATATAACTGGGGGGAGCGGTTTCAGGCTGAGACGTGGGGCGATGTAGCACATATTTCACCGGTGGCTTGATTTCATCGTGAGTCTGGTCACTTGTGGGTACGTCTGGCTGGGTAGTATTGTCCGTTGCTGCTCCTATTGCTGCCACGCCCGCTGCCTGGCTAAACAGCAGGATAAGTGCGCCGCAAATGAAGGCAAAAGTAAGGGCGAGTAATGTATTTCTCATTTCCGTGGTCTTGCCTCAACGTGCTTTGCTGGATAGGCGTCTGATGATAGCGCAGCCTGAAAAGCCCGCGCATCGGCAAACCTGTTGCCTGGGGAGAATAAGGTACCCTGTGCCAGGCATTTTGCTGTGCGCTCTGACATGCCCAGGGAAATAAGGTAGCTAACAAGTGCTCTGGCTTCGGCATATGAACGCGGCCAGTTGGACTTGAACAAGTTAAGGCAAATCTCGTTCGGCTGTTTGAGAGTGAGCAGGTAGATGCAGGTCTGCGCTAGCCCGCAGAGGTCGCATCGCTGGTCGATGTCTCCTCCCAGGAACAGCTCCGGGATATCGAAACCCTTGTTTGTTATCTGGGTGAATGGGTCATGGCTTGCCTTGTCTTTACCAGCATGGTTCATGTCTTTCGCCGTGCCGAAATCGATTAGCTTCACCATGCCATCGCTGTTCACCATGATATTCTTAGGATTGACATCCCTGTGAATTACGCCGGCGGCGTGGATATAGGAGAGTGCATCTAGCAATTGGGAGGCCCAGGATATTACCTGTTGCTCTGCAAATGGAGCCCTCGGCGAGGCTGCCATGAGGGTTTCCCCGTGTAAATACTCGATGACAAGGTGAAATTCGCCCCTGTAATAGAAATCGTCAAGGTATTTGACTATGCCGGGATGCTTTAGTTTCTTCAGGTAACTTGCTTCCAGCATGAGCTTGTCCAGGTATACGTTGTCCATAGTGGTGCCCCTGCGCGGTGTCTTTATGATGCAGCCATTGCCTGTTTTGCGGTCCCTCGCTAGCCATATAGTTGCCATGCCTCCCTGCTTATGAGGCGGTGCCATCAGTTCATAGCGCCTGTTAACCACGTATATGTTATTAGCTGGAGGGGCAGGAGTCTCTGCCTTCCGGGAGGCAGAGCGTGAGTCGTGGCTCTTACGCCTGCTGAAAACCAGTAGTACTACGATGGTTACCGCCAGAATCGCGTAAACCAGGACTATCAATAAAAAAGTATCATTTGTAGGCCACATCATGTTCTCCTGATGCTGGTGTGGGCCGTAATCATGGCCTGCCAGGATGGAAGGTTGGCTGGTTTAACTATGATTACCGATATGTTATCCGGCCCTCCCGCCAGGTTGGCCTGGGCAGTCAGGTCAGCACAGACTTGGTCCGGGTTAGGAGAACCAAGGACAGTCTCCGCTATTTCATTTACCGGCAGCACACCGTGGAGGCCGTCGGAGCAGAAGAGGATATTGTCACCTGCGTATAGTTTTATGTGATGCAGGTCAGGGACGACCTCCCTGGAGTAACCGAGAACGCGGGTTATCTCGTTTCTGCGTGGATGGTTTCTTGCCTGTTCAGACGTGATAGCCCCGGCATCTACGAGCTGCTGGACTACGGAATGGTCTTTAGTGACCTGTATGGTCTCGCGGGCATTGATTATGTAGCACCTGGAGTCGCCTATATGGGCCAGGTACAGGTCCTCACCTATCACCAGCGCAGCGGTCAGGGTGGTGCCCATACCCTTCAGTTCGCTATCGCTCGAGGATTCAAATATGCTGCTGTTAGCCTTATCGAAGGCGCTGGCCAGGATGGAGAGCGGTGGGGCAGGGCGTTGAGAAAAGAGATTGGCGACACACTCTGTGTGGATAGTCCTGGTGGCAAGGTCGCTGGCGATTTCACCGGCGTTGTGCCCGCCCATACCATCGGCGACTGCGAACAGGCCGGCGGTGACTACTCCCAGATGAGTCCTGAGAGCGAAGCTGGTGCACAGGATGCTATCTTCGTTTAGCTCTCTCAGCAGCCCTTTGTCCCAGCTAAAACCTGTTTCCAATCGGCCCTGTGGCATTCCTGTCACTTCGGCCTCCGTGGCAACCTGAAAATCAGGGTGAGTTCATGCTGCCCCGCCAGCTCGATTTTGTCGCCGTCTTTAAGAACCTTCTTCCCCTTGCCATATATATCAACGCCATTGAGCTTGGTGTGGTTGGTGCTGCCCTTGCCGTCTCGGCCGTAGTCCTGAAGGTAGTATCTTCCTCTGTTGCAGGTAATCAACACGTGCTGTCGTGAAATTTTCATCAATATATCATGCGGCAGCTTACTGTCGAAATCGCTGCGTTCTATGAACACTGGAGCGCTGGTGAGGGTGATTTCAGAACCGCCCGGCATGATTATCCTGGCTTTCGGTCTGGGGCGTGCCCTGGTGCTCCTTTTCCTTTTTCTTGTCGTAGCGCCTGGCTTTGCCCCTTCGATATCAGCGAAATACTTGCCGCAGGTGTAGCAGAAAAAAGCGTCGGCGTTGTTTGCTTTCTGACACCGCGGACAGATGATGTTAGCTTCAGTGTCATCTGGTGCTGTGGCTGTCAATAACAGTTTGCACCTGCGGCAGGCTGCTTCGTCGGCATCGTTCTCCGTGCCGCATGCCGGACACACAACTTTCGGTTGCTTCACCATTATCCTTGTCTGTCTATGCTTTCCTAAAGTCTAGCTAATTGATAAGGGCATTGCTTGACAGCTATCTGACAACTACCTAATATGAATCTGACAAACTCGCAGTTCTACAGGCGCTTATGACAGGTATATTATACTGTAATATGCAATATCGGCCTTTGTTTGTTGGAGGTTGCACTTGGCTTTCTTAATTGTGAAGAAGGGTGATGCTGAGGATGTCGGCAAGACATTTACGCTGAACAAGCCGGTAGTGGTGGTGGGTCGCTGCACCTTGCAGCACAAACCTGATATAGAATTGAACGATGATGTTGTTTCCAGGCGGCATATCGAAATACTGCTGAAGGACGATAGGTACTGGGTGAAAGACCTTGGCAGTACCAACGGCACCATGCTAAATGATGACCGCATAATTGCCGGCAATTTATATGAACTCAAGCATAACAGCAGGATTGGGCTTGGACTGGAAGGCAATACGGCACACACCGTGCTGGTGTTCAAGGAATCTGAGGGAACCAGCATAATCCATAAGAAACAATCGCCGGAAGCCAAACACGGAGGAGTGCTGGCGGTATCATGGCTTAAGATAGACGAGGGCAAAAAGGAAGCGGTGGTAGATGGCGAAGAGAAGAAGCTATCCAAGAAAGAGTACGACCTGCTGCTATTCCTTTACAAAAACGCAGGGAGCATATGCTCGCGCCAGGAGATAATTGACGCAGTGTGGCCCGAAACCAGGGACGCTTCGGCTATCTCTGATGCCACCATTGACCAGTTGGTTCACAGGCTACGTGAAAAGGTGGAACCCGACCCAGCCAGACCATCGAGGATAATCAGCAAGAAGGCATTTGGCTATATGCTGGTATAGCGGGCGGTTTGAGGATGGTGGAGCCATGGAAACGGCGTGTTGGCCATATTAACTGACCTTAAGGTTTTCTATGACTATGTGCCAGAGCCTGACCACTTTTCATCCAGCCCGTATTTCTTCTCAAGCCCTACTACCGATGAAAACTCGTCGAATTGCATCATCTGGTCCAGCATGGCCAGGCTGTTTCCCTCCTCGAGCAGGTGGTCAAAGGCTTCAGCTAGAGCCCTTGCCGCACTGTATATGCCGGTTAATGGATAGCCCACGCTAACAAACCCCATCTCTTTAAGCTCATCAAGCGGCAAGATGGGTGTTCTGC
>VGOF01000089.1 GCA_016875975.1 Chloroflexota bacterium
TCGGTTTTGGCCCTATTGTAGCAGCATGAGGTCATCTGTCAAAGACACCACCAAGTATTTTTCAATAACAAAAAGAGCCTCCGCAGTGCTATAATGATGCCGTAGCACTATTCGCATGGGAGGCGGCTATGACGGAAGATAAATACCAGCAGATGGAGCGCCTACTCAACATGCTCCACTACCTCAACCAGAACCCTGCCGGTGTCAGCCCTCAGCAACTTGCCAGGAAATTCAACGTCAGCGTCAGGACGATATACCGGGACCGCAGATACCTGGAATCGCTGGCAGGGGCTATAGCCTGTGTTGACAAAAAATGGATCATTGACGAACACGCGGTTCTGCCCCCAGTCAAATTAACGCTTCTGGAAGCGATGACTATCTTTATAGCCTCCAGGCTATTGCTAGGCTACAGCAATGCCTACAACCCTAGCGTGGACTCAGCATTATTAAAGCTCAGCTCAATTGTTCCGCAACCACTGAGAGACCAGATACGAGAAACCATTACCTGGATGGAGAAAAAGGGCATGGATGAGCGCTTTCTGCGCACTCTGGAGTCGTTGGCTCGTGCCTGGGTTGACAGGCGCAGCGTGAAAATCTACTACCGGACGCTGGACGACGAGGAGCCGGCTGAACGCATTATTGACCCGTATTTCATTCAACCAGGGGCGCTGGAGCATGCCACCTACGTCATCGGCTATTGCCATGTCGCTTCCGATATCCGCACCTTCAAGCTGGAGCGCATCCGGACAGTAGAATTGCTGAAAGAGCATTACAAAATACCGAAGGATTTCGACCCAAACAAATATCTGGATTCGCCCTGGATAACCGTTGACGGCAAACCCAAAACTGTCAAGCTCCGCTTTCACCCGGCGATAGCCAGGATACCCGAAGAGACCAAATGGCATAGCTCTCAGAGTGTGCAGCGCCAGCTAGGCGGTTCTGTGGTGCTCACCATGAAAGTCCCTGTATCCGTGCAATTGGAGTCTTTCGTGCTAGGATGGGGCGACAAGGTCGAGGTTTTGGAGCCACGGGAGCTCCGCCAGCGCATATCCCGCACTGCCCAGTCCACCGCCGACCTCTACGGGAAAAAGAAAAAGTAGGCAGGCAACCCGCCTGCTATTCTAAGGCAAGGGACACCATAATCAATCCGTATGTCCTGCAGGTGACGCCCCAAAATGGCTGGCGCCCGTCCTGGCAGCTTTGCCGTGCCTTGACCATGTGTACACAAACAGTCTATAATGTGGCAACAAGGAGATGTTGCCATGGCCAGAGTGGGCGTGAGGGAATTGAAGAGCAATCTGAGGTATTATCTATCGCTTGCCGGCAAGGGGCAGCAAGTGGTGGTGACCAATCGCGGGCGTGATGTGGCGCTGATAATTCCCGTGGAGGAGGCCGAGACTCGCAGCCGGCTAGCAAGTATGGTCAGAGAGGGCGCCGCTAACTGGGAGGGAGGCAAGCCACCAGCAGCCCGGCCGCTAACAGCACGGGGTAAACCAGCCTCAAGCATCGTCATAGAAGAGAGGCGATGATACTCTACCTGGACACCAGCTCCCTGGTGAAGCTGTATGTCAGAGAAGAGGGGTCTGACCAGGTTAAGGCTTTGGTAGACAGGGCAGAGGCTGTGGCCACATCGCAGGTAGCCTATCCCGAAGCCTACGCTGCCTTTGCTCGGAAGCAGCGACAAGGTGATTTCACAGGCAGACAATACCGTAGTGTAATCAAAAACCTGCAGCAGGACTGGGGCTTCTACTTCGCTCTGGATGTCTCCTGGCCAGTTGCGCGGCTGGCTGGCGAGCTGGCTGAAAGACACGAACTACGGGGATTCGATGCCATTCATCTAGCCTCTGCCCTCATTCTTAAGTCAAAGCTAGAGTCGGCAGTGACCTTCTCCTCTGCCGACCAGAGGCTAGAAGTGGCAGCCACGGCAGAGAAGCTGGAAGTGACTTTGTGACATGCTGTTGTCACTGGTGGATGGTATGCTGGATAATGAGTCGGAATACGGGACTTAACCATGGAGCAGCTTTGGGAAGCCTACCTGGACATAGAGACCACTGGCCTATCGCCATCATTTGATGCCATAACCGTAATCGGCATCTACCGCTGCAATGGCGCAAGCGATGATTTTGTCCAGTTGGTAGGTGAAGAGGTCACCAGGGAAAACCTGCTCAAGGCGTTGGACGGCGTAAAGACCATCTATACCTACAATGGTGCCAGGTTCGACCTCCGCTTCATTCGTAGTGTTCTGAATATAGACCTGACCGATGAATTTGAGCATATAGACTTAATGTACCATTGCTGGAAGCAGAACCTATACGGCGGCTTCAAGGCGGTGGAGCGGCAACTGGGCATTAACCGCGAGCTTCAGGGAGTCAGCGGCTACCAGGCGGTGCTCCTCTGGTACCAATACCAGCGCTATGATGACCAGGACGCCCTCGATTCGCTGCTCCAGTACAACAAGGAAGACGTGGTTAATTTGAGGACGTTGAGGGAAAAATTGCACAGTGGCGACGACTGAGTCGGCCAGATAGGAGGTAGCGTGGCGGTTTATTCTCATTCTCAGTTAAGCATGTACGAGGAGTGTCCCCGGAAGTACAAGCTGTACTACCGGGACAAAATCAGGCCGGATACCGAGGCTATTGAGCTATTCCTGGGAAGCAGGGTACATGAGGCGCTGAAGAAGTGCTATGACGATCTGAAGTTCATGAAGGTGTGCAGCCTGGAGGAGTTGCTGGCCTACTATCGAAACATCTGGCATAGAAACTGGCACCCCGCGGTGGTCGTTAGCAGGACAGACCTGACAGCGGAGCACTACAAGGCAAGGGGCGAGGAGCTAATAAAGAAATTCTACAGGCGCAATTCGCCCTTTAATACTGACCTCACCATCGGGACCGAAATGAAGCTTGATTTTTCTCTGGACGATAGCGGTAAATACAAGATGCTGGGTTACGTAGACCGCCTATCCCGGCTGCCTGATGGCACCTTCGCAATCAATGACTACAAGACTTCGGTCAATTTGCCCACCCAGCAGGCAGCGGATGGGGACAGGCAACTGGGTCTGTATCACATAGGAGTGCAAAGGAAATGGCCAAATGCCCAGAACATCAGGCTAGTATGGCACTACCTTGACTTTGAGACCGAACTTGTCTCGGAGCGTACACCACAGGCTATCTCAGCGCTAATACAGAGCACCAAAAGGCTTATAGATATCATAGAAGCGGATACTGTGTTCAGCCCCAGAGAATCAGCATCCTGCGAGTGGTGCGAATACCTTGATATTTGCCCCAGGACAAAGCATGGTTTTATGGTCAGGGAGCTTCCGCTGGAAGAATATCTCAGCGAGCCAGGAGTTGTCCTGGTCAACAAGTATGCCGAGCTAAAAGCCGAGGCCAGGAGGATAGACGAGGAGATAGACAGGATAAAAGAGAAACTGGTGGACTACGCAAAAAACAACGACGCAGAGGTAATAAAAGGCAACGGCTACAAAGTGTCGGTTACCTTCTCTGAGAAGCTGAAATTCCCGGGCAAAAGAGACGAGGGACGGGATGAGCTGGAAGGCATCATCAGGGGGGCTGGCAAATGGGATGAAGTTTCAACACTGGATACCCATGCGCTCCAGGACGTTTTGGAGGAGGGCACCTGGAAACAAGACCTGCTGGATGAAATCAGAGAATACGGGGAGCTGGAACAAAGCTCCAGCGTCCGCCTATCTAAGTTAAGGGAAGAGGACATTGGGGAGTTAGAGTGAGCGGGTATCCATGTGACCTATCGCGCCTTTCCGCCAGCCACGATCCGCCATATACGCCAACTCATTTGGTATCCACACTTACTTTAATACTCTTTGTGTCTGAGGTAAACTATACAAAATGACAGAATCAACTACAAGCCTATTCGAGAGCGATATTTCCCTAACGAACGAAGAAAGAAGAGTATCCGTATACTCCGCTATAGCACCTCCAACAACTCCTAGCACTGTCGCGCGAAACACACCTCTAGAAAACCTCAACTTGAACTGGCGAGAGAAAGACTTGCCAGAAAGAGAACGCACCAAGCATGTACATCGATTACATCCATACCTAGGCAAGTTCATACCACAGTTGGTAGAGATATTTCTGCGAAAATATTTCGAGCCTAAGCAAACAATCTTAGACCCGTTCTGCGGTTCTGGCACAACACTTGTCCAAGCTAACGAATTGGAAATCAACTCAATTGGCTATGACATATCAGCATTTAACGTACTACTTAGCCGAGCGAAAGTTCAAAGGTACGAAATTGACAGAGCTCGCATAGAAATATTAGACGCACTCAATAAACTAAGACGATTTACACAAGAAACGACCCAATTACGACTCTGGGAAGATCGGGCGACCGAGCTTAATATACCCGAAACAGATAACGAGTACCTTCGATTATGGTATGCTCCCAAAGCTCTCAACGAACTGCTGACATATCGTTATTTGATTCAAAATGAAGGCTATCTTTACCAGGATCTATTAAAGGTAATATTATCCCGTTCAGCTCGGTCATCACGTCTAACCACACACTATGACCTGGATTTTCCAAAACGGCCACAGACCCAGCCGTATCAGTGCCGCAAGCATTCCCGCACATGCTATCCCACAACGGAAGCGTTCAAGTTTCTTAATCGTTATAGCTTTGATACGTTGAGTAGAATAGAAGAATTCGCTGTATTACGCACAAATGCAGAAGTAGAAATCCATCATGCTGACAGCCGTTGCGCTAATTTCCCGCCAATCCACGGAGTCATCACAAGCCCTCCCTATGTAGGCCTAATTGATTACCATGACCAGCACGCCTATGCCTACCATTTGCTTGGATTAGAAGATCGGCGCAATGCCGAGATAGGGCCAGCCGTAAACGGTTCAAGTCACAGGGCCAAGAGACAATATCAGATAGACGTAGCAAATGTTTTTCGTAGGGCCGTGGATGCAATGGTGCCAGGAGGATTGCTTGTAGTCGTCATTCATGACTCAGCAAATCTGTATCCTGAGATTGCCTCCTTATGTGGGGTGGAAGTAGTCGCGGCATTAGACCGCCACGTAAACCGACGGACCGGCAGACGCTCCAATGAGTTCTACGAATCCATCTTTATTTGGCGAAAGCCTTAATCGCCTTCACCAGGAAGTGCGCAAGGAAGTAGGATAATGAACAAGAAACGGGCCATGAAAACGGCTATTCAAGGTGTTATCAAAGCGCTGATGGATAGAGTTATGGAACGCGTCCTAGTAACAGACCCTTTTATCAAAGAGGAACATAGAGCAATGAAACCTCTCTATGCTGCCCTGGTACCAGACGAGATATTCAAAGGCTCGCACTTTGAACGAAGATTCGTTACGCCTTTTGGTAATGCATGGCAGAGCCTAGCAATTGTGGCAGCCAACGCAGGACTTGGTCAAGGAAAAGCTAGCCACAGGATCGATGGGCTAGTAAAGTCTGAACGGTTGCGACGCATAACAGAGGTACTAAATACTCTGGAACATGCTCAGAAAGGCACAAGAAAGGTGCAACCAGATTGGAACGCCGAATTACGGTATATCCTTGAAGGAGATGGCGAAGATATCCCGGTTTCCGTGATTTGTGACGTTTATGCTCAAGATATAACAAAGCATAAGTGCTATGCATTTGAGTTGAAAGCACCTTTGCCCAACAGCGATCAGACCAAGGTAAGCAAAGAGAAACTCCTGAAACTATATGCCATGGAGCCACTTCAAGTTGATGAAGCCTATTACGCATTGCCTTATAACCCATATGGTCGTAGAGAAAACTACAGTTGGAGTTTCCCCGCCAGATGGTTCAACATGAAAGAAGACAAGGTAGTTTTAATCGGTGAAGAATTTTGGGAGAAGATAGGGGGACTCGGGACATACAAGGCTTTCATCGAGGCGGTGAATGAAATTGGACAGGTATATAAAGACAGAATATACAGAGAGTATTTGGGCATTGAGCCCCCTCCGGATGTATACCAAGCCAAATTGTGATCACAAGGCACTGCAAGAACAAAAGTCCCGCTAAGAGGCTCGGGAAACCAGCGTCAAGGTCAAGCCAGAGAGCTGCCGATGAAATCGCGCTGCCCACGCAGGAATTCCGCCGCTGCCATCTCCTTCTTCCCTTCCAACTGCAGCCGCAGCAGCCCCAGGATGCCGCCTGCTGTTATCACTCCCACCGGAGCCGGCGATGGCTGTGGCAGTGCTATGACCATCCCAACATCGCCCGCTTCTCCTCCATCCACAGGAACCGCCTGGATGATTTTTAAGAGCTTGTCCTTCCATCGGGTGTAGCAACCGGGCCAGGGGTCAAAGGCTCGCACCCGCCTCCACAGCTCCACCGCTGAGAGTTGCCAGTCCATCTCTCCATCCTCTTTGGCTATCTGCTTGGTATAGCTAGCTCGACTTTCATCCTGCGGCTGCG
>VGOF01000090.1 GCA_016875975.1 Chloroflexota bacterium
AAAAACAAGATAACTGCAGAAGAATTTCTGATGCCTGGGCATCGTGCTTGTCTGGGCTGTGGCGAGGTTTTGGCTGTCCGGTTGGTTGCCAAGACCCTGGGCAAAGACGTGATAGTAGTCAATGCGACAGGGTGCATGGAGATCGTGTCGTCTCCCCTTCCATATACATCCTGGAGAGTGCCCTGGATTCATACCCTCTTTGAAAACACTGCAGCGGTGGCTTCTGGCATCGAAGCTGGAATAAAATCGCTGAGAAAAAAGGGGCGATACAATAAAGAAACCAAGGTGCTTGCTATGGGTGGAGACGGAGGCACTGCAGACATTGGCCTGCAGGCTTTGTCAGGTGCGCTAGAGAGGCACCACAACTTCATATATATTTGCTACGACAACGAGGCATATATGAATACAGGCATACAAAGGTCGAGCGCAACCCCATTTGGTGCCTCAACCACCACCTCACCAGCAGGAAAGATGAGCATTGGACAAACCACTTGGAAGAAGAATATGCCTGCTATTGTTGCAGCGCACGATATACCTTATGTGGCCACGGCTTGTCCCAGCTATCCTTTCGACTTGGTTAGCAAAGTAGAGAAGGCCGCCAAAGTCAACGGGCCGGCATATCTCCATATTCTCTCCGTGTGCCCAACCGGCTGGCGAACTGCATCTGATACCGC
Source organism: Chloroflexota bacterium (assembly GCA_016875975.1). Taxonomy (GTDB): domain Bacteria; phylum Chloroflexota; class Dehalococcoidia; order GIF9; family UBA5629; genus VGOF01. Next base: position 675 of record VGOF01000090.1, read on the forward strand.
TATTAGCCTTGGCCGATTAGCAGTAAGGACAGGGATCTTCCCCCTTTATGAAATCGAAAATGGTAAGTACACATTGAATGTTGACCCGCCTCAACTTCGCCCCGTTGAAGAGTATATCAAGGTACAAGGGCGATTCAGACACCTCTCACCCGACATGATAGCTTTAATACAAGAGCGGGTGACTGCCGAGTATGCCAAACTGAAGAAGATGACGGCCCAGTGTTAGGGTAGCCATTGATCCTGAGGATAATTGCGATCACCGATTCTTGACCATTTTGGGCCTGCGGACTATACTTCTCCGTTACGGGGTGTAGCGCAGTGGCTAGCGCGCATGGTTTGGGACCATGAGGTCGGTGGTTCAAATCCACTCACCCCGACCAGAGCCAATTCCACCAGGACGCTGCCCTCGCAGCCTGCGACTCATTCACAGAATGGGCACTTGACAGGCATACCAATCACAGACGCCTTGACTTGCACCGTGCCGTGTCTATGGCAGACTAACTGATAGTGTGCCCTGATTATCTGAATATCCGCATTCGCTGCATTTGGAGTCGGATAATAGTTCACCGTTTCAACCAGGGGCTTTGGTGCCCCATTTCTTTCATATAATGCGCCACACTTGGGACATCTGTTAGCATCAGGGAGTGCAATGCAACCACACCTGTCACAACGGATCGTCTCGCGTAAAATCTGCATGATAGTTAAACCTCCTCCCTCCGTTTCTAACCGTATACCTGGCTAATGTGCCAGGCGTGGGATAAGCTTTCGCGATAAATATCGCAGATAATCCCCTTGCTAGTGCGGATTTTGTAGTATGTTCTGCCAGAATCACAGGGGGCCTCTGCTGGCCTGTGCCATTGCTGGTATATCCTGATTATACGCTCTGGCTTGGCATCCCTTACTATGCAAACTGGGGTCCCCTCGATGTTTGTTGATACCTTCAACTGTTCTTTTTCCTGCGACATTCTTGGCATAGTAACCTCCAAATGTTCTGCTGCGGTTCCGGCACTGATACGACGCTTTTTATAGCTTCCTGACCACACCAACAACTTTTCCCTGCACATCTATCACATCAGGGTTTACATATATCGGTGCCATTTGACTATTAGCCGGCTGCAGCCGAATTCTACCAGGCTCGCGGTATATCTTTTTCAGCGTCACTTCTTGCTGCTCCTTGAGCCAGACGGCCACCATGTCTCCATTATCTGCGGTGTGTGCAGGTTGCATGAGGACAATATCGCCGTCGTCTATTAGTGCATCTATCATCGATAGCCCTTTAACTCTCAAGGCGTAGACCTGCTTGCCATCTGTGACGTCATCTGTAAGTTGTATAGTCTCGATGCCCTCTGTTCTCCATACTTCCGCCGACGGTACCGAAATTGGTTCTCCGGCGGCAATCGTGCCCAACAAAGGAACTCTCACCAAACTGCCCCTGTCGGGCAATTGAATACTTCTGAAAACCTTAGGGTCTCTGTCTATGCATCCTTCCCTTTCGAGTACGTTTAGATGATGCTGGACAACAGCCGTAGAGCTAATACCGCATCCACGAAGTATGTCCCTCACAGTGGGAGCATAGCCTCTTTCCTCAACAAAATCGTGGATGTACTGCAAGATGCGTTGCCTTGTCTCATTCAAACTTGGTTTTCTCATCTAACCCCCTTGGAAACAAAACATATGTCTTACAAACTAATGTTCTTAGAACAAGTGTACACATTTTTTCGGTAGTTGTCAATACACGTACCCGAATGTCTGTGTCTGATGTGAGCATTGAATCACGGTAGGCGAGGCTGATACAATTTGGCGGGTAGCACATAATGCAAAAGGAGGTGCAAATGCAGATAAAAAAAGTTGGTGTAATTGGCTGTGGATTGATGGGAAGGGGCATTGGTGAGGTCAGTGCCAGGGCTGGTTTCGATGTAGTTGTATCCGAGGTGAACCAGCAATTATTAGACAAGGGGCTGGCGGCTATCGATGCTTCGTTGGCAAAGGGGGTGGAAAAGGGAAAGGTTACCGAGGCTGACAAGGCAGCAGCCATGGGAAGGATCAAAGGCACAATAAACGTACAGGATTTCAAGGACTGCGACTTGGTGATTGAAGCAGCGATTGAGAATCTGGAACTAAAAAAGAAAATATTTGGTGATTTAGACAAGATCTGTGTTAAAGATGCCATTTTGGCTACTAACACATCATGTTTGTCAGTCATGGATATGGCAGCGGTCACACAGAGGCAGGACAAGGTGCTAGGTATGCATTTCTTCAACCCGGTACCCGTCATGAAGCTACTAGAGTTGGTGAAGACGATTGCTACCAGCGAAGAGACCTTGAGTGCGGCGAAAGCCTTCGGCCAATCAGTGGGCAAGACCGTGGTTACGGCGCCGGACGTCCCGGGGTTCATCGTGAATAGACTCCTGATGCCATTTCTTATCGAAGCAGTGAGATTGATAGAATCTGGTTTGGCCACCAGGGAAGACATCGACCAGGCAATAGTATTGGGGCTGAACCACCCTATGGGGCCACTGACGCTTGCCGATTTTGTGGGACTGGACACGGCTTATTTCATATGTAATGCGATGTATGATGAGATGAAAGAGAACAGGTTCGCGCCGCCAGTATTGCTGAGAAAGATGGTTACCGCAGGCCAGTATGGCCGCAAATCAGGAAAAGGTTTCTACGACTACAAGTAACTGCAGCTAAGCGAATCAATCTTTTGCAACCCAGTCTGGTGTAGTGGCTTGGGGAGGAGAATCATAGTGCGGTATGTGTGGCTTAATGTCCAGGACTGGTGTGCCGTCTACGGCATCAAGGCCTTGAACTTTAAGCACATTTCTGTCTCTTCGCAAGAGTTTGACAGTTGTGACGCTTATCGGGTTGGGCCTTGCTGGACTTCGACTGGCCAAAACACCCACTAAAGGCAGTTCCTCATTGCCTTTAGGGTGTACCTTCATTACAGCGCGCTCAGAATCTGATATCTCATGCAACCAGCAGAGAACGATGATATGAGAGAATCCCTCTATCGCATCCAGAGCGTCCTCAAGGTCTGCATGGATTACTATATCTGAGATGACCGCCTTCCAGTGGTCTCCTTTGTGTCGGCCCTGAATTCCGTTCTTAACGACACCTATGGGCGAAAGATTGAATTCCATATGTAAATGCTCTCGGCTAATCGACGCGATACAGCAGCAATCAAATCATTAGCGCAGTCATGGCACGTCTAAGGGGCGCAGTGTCAGTAGCTTTCTAGCGATATCAGGATATTCTGCAATAAATAATAACTCTTTCTCCACAAGTGGTTTTTGCGCTGTGACGTTGGCATATCTAACTAGCTCCAGAATCTTCTCTGCATCCTCTTCGCTTGTGAACTCCACTTCCATTTTGCCCATTACATGGCTAAAACCAGATATGCCACCGTACTCACCGGCACAGATTTCCCTTCCGGTTTCGACAAGCTCGGTTTCGCCTCTGCCCAACTCGGTGTAGCTGTATAGTTCATAGTTCTGGGGGTCCTTGAGCACGCCATCAGCATGTATGCCCGATTCGTGGGCGAAAGCGTTAGCACCAACGCCTGGTTGATTGATGGGGATAGGTACACCGAAGGCATAGCTAGCAAACTTGGCGATTTCCCAGGACTTCGACATATCAATTGGCATTCCTAATTCGTATTTTCCCTCGAATCCTTTTGATTTAGTAATTGCTAGAACCGTCGCCACTAGATCAGCGTTTCCAGCCCTCTCACCTATGCCATTGACTGTGGTGTTGATATAGGCATCTTGTCCACCGTCTATGGCCCCTTTAGCACCAGCGATAGAGCTAGCAACAGCCATACCCAGGTCGCCATGACAATGGATTTCTATTGGCATTCCGACATTCTCCGCTATCGCCCTGATGGTTTCATATATGCTAAATGGGCTGTCATAACCCAGTGTATCGCAATATCTGAATCTGATGGCTCCATGCTCCTTGGCCGCTGCAGCAAATTTGAGCAAGAAGTCAAGACCGGTTCTAGAAGCATCTTCAGCATTTACACCTACCGTCTCGGCTCCCAGGGAGCGTGCTACCTCGAGAGCTTCGACCATCATCTGTATGATATCATCCCTAGTTTTTCTTCCTAAGAACTTACCCTGAATCATCTGGTCCGAGGTTGAAATGGAAATATTCAGATGCTTGATTCCTGGCACATATTTGAAAGCTGTTTTTACGTCGCCAACCGTTGCCCTTAGCCAGCCACCCAGGTGAATCGGTTTCAAAACACCCATCTCGGCCAGCTCCAAGTTTGCCTGGAGGTAATAGGTTTCGTGTTTCGTAGTGGGGAAACCGAATTCAGACTGAAAGACACCCATTTCGTTCAAATATATGTTCATAATCGTCTTCTCAAGCTTCGACAGGCCAAGTCGTGCTGTTTGAACCCCATCCCGATTGGTAACATCTATGATATATATTTTCCCCATATTATCCTCCAGAAGATTCGTGGTGCGGTTTTCGCTGACAAAATTCTAACGGCTTTGCTCAATCTAAGCAAACAGTTACACCCAGCATATAAGAACGTGGTGACATTCGCCCGACTCTTGCATCTTGCCATCATCAATTATAGAATGAATATGATTAGACCAAGGTTTGTGTTCCTGGCTGGGTGTTTGTAATACGCGTTTCAAAGGATAGTGGGATGTCGGCAGAACCAATTAACTCCCCGATGGATTGTCAGCAGTGGGTGGAGCTGCTCGATGGCAGGCGAACACTCCTACGGCCCATCTGTGCCCTAGATAAAGCAGCCATCTTGGCTTTCTTTGATCGGCTCAGTGCGGAAACACGGTTTCTGCGATTTCATCATGTTAAGACCAGGCTTGCTCCCGATGAAGTTGACCAGTACTGCTGTGTCGACTATCACAACACCTTTGGCTTGGTAGCAGAAATGTGGCGCGGAGGGCACAACGACATTGTCGCTGTAGGACGCTATAGTCGTCTACCCTGCTATGACTCTGCAGAGGTGGCTTTTGTGGTCGAGGATAACGAACAGGGAAAAGGGATCGGGACTCATCTTTTGAAAATACTTTCCATGCTAGCCAAAGAACGGGGCATTAAAACATTTGTAGCCGAGCTGTTGAGTGACAATGTGATTATGCTAGACATCTTTCGCAAGCACGACCCAGATCTAAAACAGGAAGTGGATGGAAGCAGCCATCATGTGATTTTGTCCGCGCAGCCGTCCAAGGCGAGGCCTGCTTTTAGTGTGCATTCCCGTAAAAACCGTAGCCGTTAGTGATTTACAGAATGTGTGGTGGCGTCCCTGGAGGGATTCGAACCCACGACCCGCTGCTTAGAAGGCAGCCGCTCTGTCCACTGAGCTACAGGGACTAAATTGGAGTGTAACATAGGGGAATCACGGCTAGCAACTTTCAGCAAGAAACACTGGTGGCTAAATACCTTTGGAGCGGGTGAGCAGATTCGAACTGCCGACGTCTTGCTTGGGAAGCAAGCATTCTGCCACTGAATTACACCCGCCTACAGGCGATTTTAGCCTCCGGTCTGGAGTTTGTCAAAAGAGGAGTCTCTAACTTAGGCTTGCTTCTCGGCTAGGTCGCCAGCCCAGGGCAGCTTGAACTTCTCGCCCTGGTAAGCCTTTATCATCAGGATGATCCAGAGGACCAATGCCAGCAAGGAGATAAGCCCGCTTATTCCCCAGCCGATAATGGGAATCCAGCCGATAATGATACTGGCAACGCAGAGAAC
>VGOF01000091.1 GCA_016875975.1 Chloroflexota bacterium
TGGCAGTCGGGTTGCTTGCAGTCCAGCAACCGCAACGTGTTCTTCTCAAACCTAGTCTGGCAGTCTTTGCACAACCCTGCCACACGCTTGGAATAATAGCTCTTCAGGCTCTTCAGGTAAGCAGGCCGGCAAGTCTTACAGCCGATGCTATTGATATACAGGTAAAGGTCATCAAGCCCCAGCGACTTGAAGAACTGCCATGCCATATCGATAACCTCAGCATCCAGCGCCGGGTCGGCCTCGCCGATAGCCTCAAAGCCAAACTGGTAGTGCTGTCGGTATCGCCCCGCCTGCGGTCGCTCGTATCGGAAAATGCCCGCAAAGTAATATAGCTTCACCGGCTGGGGCAGGTTGCTCAGGCCATGTTCCAGGTAGGCTCGGCATACCGGAGCAGTCCCCTCAGGCCGCAAGGCCAGCTTATTATGGCTGCGGTCCTCGAAGACATACATCTCCTTGGTAACGATGTCCGTGCCTTCGCCAATGCTGCGAGTAAACAGGCTGGCATCTTCGAAGGCTGGCGTATCTAGCCGCTGATAGCCATAAAGCCGACAAAGAGCGGCCGCCTGGCTTTCCACGTATCGCCAGTACGCCTGCTCTTCGGGTAGAATATCCGCAGTTCCTCTGGGCGCTTTGTACAAAGGTGACCTCCAGTCTTGAGCGTAGATTATATCAGATACGTTCCCCAAAGGCATGCGGCAGGAACTACACTTGCATCTTCTATCACTAAGTGCTATTGTCATTCGCAAATCTAAAAGAGCATGCTGACAAAGTCTTCCCTGTCATTGCGAGACCGAGAGCAGCGAGGGCGTGGCAATCTCTCTCGTCAATCTTCAACAGGGAGACGCTTCTCTTCGTTTGCAATGACGCCACTTCTTCAGCGGTCTCCTAAAAGAGAACATTCTAAATACCAGGTAACTCAATGAGAATCGGTCGGAAAATCTGCTTGCTACCCGCATTGCTGCTCGGCCTGATAGCCATTCTGTTGCCCTGCTCCGCGTTGGCTCAAGCAGAGAAAATAGACCTGACCCTGAGACTTATCTCCGACGGCTACTACAGCAAGATAACCGCCGGGAAAGACAAGACCATATTCCTGGAGGTGGGCAACACCGGCAAAAAAGACATCACCAATATTCGGCTATACGCCGATTTACCGGAAGGCTGGACTGTTGAATTCAGGCCAGGTCTCATAGATTACCTGGGCCCGGGCAGTTTCCAGGCAATTGATGTCATCCTCAGGCCAGCCGCCAACGCCGCCAAAGGAGAATATTCCGTCACTCTCATCGCCGAGGCAAACGAAATCCGCAGAGGAACCAGCATCTTCGTCAGGGTGGAATCGGCATCATTTCTCTGGGTGTGGGTGGGAGCAGGCGTAGCCTTATTAGCCATCCTGGTTTTTATTCTCATCTTCATGCGCTTCGGACGGGAATAAGCCCTTTTACTAATCGAACGCTGTCAAGGAGGAAAACATGATTGAGCGAGTTCATGAGCATATCATCAGCGAACTGGGCACCAACACCCGTACTGACACCATCTTCGTTCTCACCGCCATCATCCTGAATCTCATAACTCTGGGCATCAACTCTGGGATTGCCTCTTCGGAGAGCAATGATACTTCCACCATTATGATGTTCACCTTCGTCGCCCTGCTGATAGTAGTGAACCTTGTCGCCGAATTTGGGCTAATTCGAGGCAGGCAGATGAGGCGGAAGCTGCTGAGCGGGCTGCTGAAGATGTACAAAGACCAGGGGGTAGAGGGCTATTACGACCCATCCCTGCTGAACGATTACAAAACCAGGTACAACCTCTTCATGCTCACCGTCCTGTTCACAGGTCTGGTAGCCATCGTCATCCCCTTCATCATCAGGTAGAACCACCCCTTCAGAGATACGCCGTGCTGCAAGAATACAGCTCAGCGCAGTGAGGCTACTGCTCTGCAACTAGCGAATCACCTTGACGGCCACGCCCACAGGAAGCTTCTCCCACTTCCTGTCTGCCGTAAGTGCCACCACTCCCAGCATCTTAGCCAGGCTCAAACATGCCCTATCGCCCAAGGAAAGACCCATACCCTGGGTAGAGACATGAAGCAATCCTGCCTGATATGCCTGTTCTGTATCAAATGGTTCGATATCCAGCCCAATTGGCTGCAGAATCTGGCGAATCGCATTTTCCGGCATACCTGCTGCACAGAGCTTAGCAATTACCTCGGACAGATTAACCGTGCTGATGACTGCCTCTGAAATAGCTTCAGCCACCATGTCGGAACCTGGTTCTGCATTCAGGAGCGCCAGCAATGCTGAGGCATCTACCACTACTTCAGACACCAGATGTCTCTTCCCTGCGCTCTCGGATTAGCTCTTGAGCCAGGCTCCGACCTCGGGGGATATAGCGCCGAACCATAGCCTGTGCCCGCGCTATCGCCCGGCGCGTGCTAACAACCCTTATCTCATCCCCTTCAAGTACCAGAACCACCTCATCCCCGGGCTTGAGCCCCAGTGCCCTCCTGTACTTGGCAGGAATAACCACCCTGCCGTCTTTGCGTATTATTGTCTTCACTATCTAACCTGCCATCTTTGACAATTATGACATATCTTGATATTAATGGCAATCCTCCTTACGTTCGTCATTGCGAAGCACGCAGTGCTGTGGCAATCTCCCCCTTCGTTCCGTCATCCTTGAGCGTCTTTTCCTAGTCATCCTCGAGCCCCTTCCCCTGTCATTCTTGAGCGCCTTCCCTTGGTCATTCTGAACGGAGTGAAGAATCCCTTCGTCCTTCTTGCAACTTGCCCGGCCAGTCATTGCAAGCATATTTATTTTGTCATTGCGAGACGCCGAAGGCGTCGTGGCAATCTCCCCCTGTCATTCTCGAGCCCCGACGCAATCGGGGCGAAGAATCTCCAGAAGTAAGGAGGGTTAAAACCCGCCAGTGGCTGCCCAAAATCAGTTTCTTGACATTTCCATTTTATAGTAATATAGTAATCTAGTAAGATATGATACGAGGGCAGTGGTGAAGATCACCCGGACGGCCAGATTCAAGAAAGCCTGGAGGGGATTGAGTGGGGAGGAGAAAGAAGTGGCACGAAAGGCCTTGAGAAATCTGGCCACAGACTTGCGATATCCTGCCCTCAGAGCAAAGAAAATGCAGGGAGTTGAACATGTCTGGGAAGCTAGAGTCAGCCTTTCTCTAAGAATGACTTTTGAAATCGAAAGGAATACGATCATTCTGCGTAATATCGGGCGCCATGATGAAACACTGGAACGCCCATAGGAGGTTATGCAATGCCAGCATATAGCAAAGTCACCAGACACGGACAGATTACCCTGCCGGCATCCGTGCGCAAGGAGCTTGGCATCGAAGAGGGCGACCTGGTAGAAATTGCAGTGATGGACGAAGGAGCTGTGCTGATACCCAAGAAGCTAGTAGATAAGAGCCAGGCTTACTTCTGGACAAAGAGGTGGCAGGAAGGCGAGCGCGAGGCTGATGAGGATATAAAGGCTGGGCGAGTAAAGACCTTCGACTCGGTTGAAGACCTCATCAAAGACCTGGACAAGGAATAACTTCTCCCTTTAAACAACCATGCCATTGTTTCAAGTATATTCCTCAAAGGCATGGTGAGTGGCGAATAGCCAAAAGAGCCCGCTAAAAAGCCCGATGGGCAGGACGATTTGCGACCATACAATTCGATGAATTGTTCAAAAGGCAAATTTATTGACACTACCTTTCTATTTTTGATATTTTTCATCAGACCATAATTCTAATTAGTTGCAAGAGGAAAAACGCTTCATGTTTGGAAAGTTGACAAAAAGCTTTCTCGTTATCAAATTAATGTTGACACTACTTGTTTTATCTGCCAGTTTGAATCTTGCCTGCACTCTGAAACCAGTGCCAATCCAGCCACCGGCACCAGCCGCTTTTCAGATCACCAAATTGTCTATTACCCCAATAAAGGTTAAGCCCGGTGAAGAAGTAGTTATAGAAGCTGAGATCAGCAATACTGGTGGCACTGAAGGCATGTACTCGGTTACTCTGACAATAGATGGGGTTGAAACACAAACAGGTGTAATTAAGTTAGCACCGGGTACTACCGAAATGGTAACCTTTTCACTAGCTAAAGACGAAGTCGGTACCTACAATATTAAGTTGGATGGCCTTGCAGGCACCTTGATTGTTGAGCCAGTCGTTGGCCTACATGATGAAGTTAGACTTGATGTACCCTTCGAGCCTAACGTTGGAGGAAGTTGTTTTTCATCCTCATTTGCAATGGTGATGCGTTATTGCGGAAAAATAGTTACAGTCCATGATGTTTTAAAGATAGTGGGTTATCCTCCTTTTAGGGGTTATGAACATCCAGAATTGAGAGACTGGATGGAAAATAATTATGGACTAACATTCAAATATATGCCTTATTCGAAAATTGAAGATGTCAAAAAGTTTCTTAATGAAGGGTATCCGGTTATAGTACATCAAACCTTTAGTCTTGGTAACAATACGGGACATAACAGGGTTGTAATAGGATATAGTGATAAGCAATGTGTGTTCATCGTGAATGACCCTTCGTATCTAGGTCCTAATTTTAAGATATCTTATGACGATTTTGGAACTCTCTGGAAAAGAATAACACTTTATGAAAGCGGCCCGGAAAACAAAGCCTATCTGGTAATCCCTTTAAAATAGCTTAGAACCTGCTTAATAGAAGATTTATACCTGTGTTATTCTTACTATCATAAGAGCAAAAACTCGACTTGCACATTTTGGCTTTTTGTTCAACCGGGGCGAGAGCTCCGTCGAGTCCGTATACGAAGTCATTTTATATGGAGATCATCTTCTTTTATGATCTGATTTATCGCTTTGTATACTTCTGATGTCTTCAAGCCAAGCCCAAGTGCTATAGTCTTGTGTATGTTTACGGGCCAGGGTTTCGCAGGCAAAGATGTCCGAATCCTAACGATATCATCCGCAGACAGTTTACATGGTTCCAGATTATGAGCCTCACGGGCAAGTATCGTTAGTTCACCCGTCTTCTCATATTTCTTCAGCTGTTTGAGGTAATTCTTGATAGGTGTCTGATCCCCCTGCAAATCTAATTCAATCGTACCTTCGTCAAGATACCTGCTTGAGGTCAGAATGTCGCGTAAGAATACGAGGCGGTTATCTGCCCAAAATTGCCAGGTGGGTAGCACGAAATTTCGTGCCGACTCTGTCTCTAGAATGAGGATAAGTTTGCAATTGTAGTTAGCCGGCTTTATTTTAGCTGGTGAAACATCTTTACAGATGTCGTCAAGTCTTTCATTGACACTATTGGCGAAGGCGAGCAAAACGTCAATTGATTCCAACAAGTCTTTCTCATCAACTGTCACTGTCTTTTGTTTTGTATTGTGCTTCTTCTGATAAATAGTGTCGGTCTTCCCCAATTGGTGCACAAGAAGATGCCTGCGATCGTGATATTCTTCCAGTTTTAATACATCAACAAGCACAGCGAAGTCTATACCTAATGTCTTGCGATAGTACTTTTTGATTTCCCCAAACCCGCCACCATGAAGGCTCCTACACTCTCTGACAATGACTCTCGTAAATATATCTGATAGAGACTCTGCTGATAGCAATTCAGCTTGCAGAATTTGAATGTTATAGTTACTTTTGAAAGGCTTCTTATTTATCGCGAATACTTCGGCAACGCTGTCGACCAAGAAAATTTCCAAAGCAGAAATTATCCTGACGAAAATGAGTTCTCTCAGATACCTTGGGAGCTGTCTTGATAGTCGGTGTCCAAGAGCAAAAATGGAACTTGAAATTAGGTAATCATCTTGTTCTTTACCCTGAAAATAGAGCTTTGCGTTGCCATCAATTTCACCACGCTTGAGTTTATCGGAGACCGAAGAAGCAGTTTCATTCGAAGCATATTTTGTGGTGAAGTAGAGTTGCCGTAGACGTGAGACTTCAAGTCTCAGATTGGCGAAAGTCCTCATTTATATATTAACCTTGAATAGATTCTACACTTTGGCCATACCAGAGACAATAGCCCGAATAGGGAAGCCTGCAGACTGTAGGTTAATTATCTTTGTTTTCGAGCGTGAAACATTGTGACGGAATGTTCAGCCCTCCCTAACCTCCTCATCCACCCACCTCAGATAATCCTCATTCCCACCGATGATAGGCAGGGCAATGACCTCAGGAACGGTGTAGCTGTGGGCCTGCTTGACCAGCTTGATGACTTCAGGGAGGACCGAGGCTTTGGTCTTGATGATGAGCAGGCTTTCCTGGGCTGAGTCCAGCTTGCCTTCCCACCAGAACTTGGAATCAACTTTGGGCACGATGTTGA
>VGOF01000092.1 GCA_016875975.1 Chloroflexota bacterium
TATGCAGCACAGCTAGAGCAAAAAGTCGAGGAGCGGACCAGGGAACTACAGGCGAGCGAGGAGAAATATCGTGACCTTGTAGAGGAGTTACCCGATGTCGTCTTCTCTGTTGACCAGAATGGAGCGATGACCTATCTCAGCCCGGCCGTAGAGTCTATGACCGGATACAGTGTCTCAGAGCTCATGGGGCGCACCTTCGCTGATTTTCTGCACCCCGATGACTTGACGCCTGCCCTTGAGAACTTTATGCGCACGCTTTCTGGTGAGACTGTGGTTGGTGAGCTCCGCTTTTTCACCAGGTCCGGTGAACTGCGCTGGCTGCGTAATTCCAACAAGCCCATCTTCGTTGAAGACCGCGTGGTCGGGGTACGCGGCGTCTTCAGTGACATCACCGAGCGCAAGAAGGCGGAAGAGTTGCTTCACCAATCTCTGGATCAACTTGACCTCCTTCTTAATGCCAGCTCTCATGTGCTCTATCGTTGCGAAGCCTTTGGCGATTTCGACGCAACTTACATCAGTAGCAATATTGAGCCTATTCTTGGCTACACACAAGATGACTTTCTACAGAAAGGCTTTTGGGCAAGTAAAATCCACCCCGAAGATGCACCACGGATTTTTGCAGAACTCAGTCAACTCTTCGAGCATGGCTTCCACAAGCACGAATACCGATTCCAGCATAAAGATGGGACCTGGCGCTGGATGTATGACGAGTTGAAGCTTGATAGAGATGAAAAAGGTAATGCCAAGGACATCCTGGGCAGCATTGTGGATATCACCGAACGCAAGCAAGCCGAAGCTGAGCTGATTGCTAGCGGAACCAAATTCCGGGAGCTTTTTGAAAGCATGAGCAACGCTGTAGCAGTATATGAAGCCAGGGAAAACGGTAACGACTTCGTTTTCAAGGATTTCAACCGTTCCGGTGAGCAGATAGAGAAGATTAAAAGACAGGATATTATTGGCAAGAGCGTTCTTGAAGTGTTCCCGGGGGTCAAGGATTTCGGCCTATTTGAAGTATTTCAGCGGGTCTGGAGGACAGGGAAGCCAGAGCATCATCCTGTTTCCTTCTATAAAGACGAGAGAATAGTAGGCTGGCGGGATAATTATGTCTACAAGTTGCCCACAGGCGAGGTGGTAGCAGTCTACGATGATGCTACCGAGCGCAAGCGAGCGGAGGAAGTATTAAAGCAATCGGAGGAGCGTTATCGTTTGCTGGTGGAAACCGCCAATGAAGCTATTATTGTGGCACAGGACGGGATGCTGAAATTCGCCAATCCCAGGACTTCGGAGCTGACAGGTTATTCAAATCAAGAATTGCTATCAATGCCTTTTGCCCAGCTTATTCACCCGGATGACAGAGATATGGTGGTAGAGCGCCACCTGAAAAGGCTGGCGGGCGAGGTGCCGCCTGAGGTATATCCTTTCAGATACGTAGCAAAAGATGGCAGCGTTGGCTGGGTGGATATAAATGCGGTGCGCATTGAATGGGAAGGCAGGCCCGCTACCCTCAATTTTCTCGCTGACATCACCGAGCGCAGGCGAGCAGAGGAAACACTGAAACAAGCCATGGAGGAGCTGCAGCGTTCTAATGCCGAGCTTGAGCGCTTCGCCTACGTGGCTTCCCACGACCTCCAGGAACCGCTGCGCATGGTGGCCAGCTATACCCAACTGCTGGAGAAGCGATACAAGGACAGGCTGGATGCCGACGCCAACGAGTTCATCGATTACGCCGTGGACGGCGCCAGGCGCATGCAGCAGCTCATCAATGACCTGCTGGCTTACTCCCGCGTGGGCACCCGTGGCAAGCCCTTTGAGCCTACGGATATGGAAGCAGCTTTTGAAGGGGCCCTGGCTAACCTGCAGGTGGCTATCAAGGAGAGCAAAGCCAAAGTGACCCACGACCCATTGCCCACGGTGATGGGCGACGATACGCAACTGGTGCAGGTGTTCCAGAACTTAATCCACAACGCCATCAAGTTCCGCAGCCAGAAGCCACCGGCGGTCCACGTCTCGGCGGAGCGAAAGGCGGATGAGTGGGTATTCTCAGTTAAGGACAACGGCATCGGCATTGACCCGCAATACTCTGAACGCGTGTTTCTCATCTTCCAGCGCCTGCACCGCGAGGCTTATCCTGGCACCGGCATCGGCCTGAGCATCGCCAATAGAATTCTGCAGCGCCACGGCGGTAGAATGTGGCTAGAATCTAAACCGGGCAAGGGAAGCACGTTCTATTTTACAATTAAGGCAACAGGCGTGAGGCAAAAGTAAGATGCAAGTTACAAGAAACAATCTTTATTCCGTCATTGCGAGCCCGAGTGTAGCGAGGGCGTGGCAATCTCCCCCGCCCGCCTTCAACCAGGGAGGTTGCTTCGCTGCCTGCCACGCCTTCGGCTCGCAGCTTCGGCTTGCAATGACACGATGGCTTGTCATCGCGAGGGGCAAAGCCCCGTGGCGATCTCTGCCGAGGCAAACATCAGCACCACGCGGAGATTGCTTCGCCCTTCAGCGGAAGGATTCGCAATGACAGGCGTATCCTCTCTCCCCTGGCGGGAGAGAGTTAGAGTGAGGGGGAGAACAAGGACACCCTCACCTTCTTCCTCTCCCCTCAAGGGAGAGGAAAGCAGAGATACTAAGGTGGGAGGAACTTGCAACTAGCGTCGAGCGACGAGCGACGAAATACGAGGAAAAGGATAAACAGACAGCTATTATGAAAAGGAACATGCGGGAGGTGGAGCTATGACTCTGGACATACGGACACTCATGGTCTTATATGCGCTGGTCAACGCCGCAACTGCGGCGGCCATTGGGATAGTATGGTACCAGAGCCGGAAACAGTACGCTGGCATCACCTTCTGGTTGGTTGACATCATCCTGCAAACAGCCGGAGCCACACTTATTCTGTTACGTGGCAGGGTACCGGATTTCTTTTCCATTACATTGAGCAATACCATGATCCTGGCCGGGATAATAATCATCTACATGGGCTTGGAACGTTTTGTGGGCAGAAAAAGCTCGCAGATACACAACTATGTCCTGCTGGCAATCTTCATTACCATCCACAGTTACTATACCTATGTTCAACCTAACCTACAGATTAGAACCATTACTATCGCCGCCATGACCCTGATTCTTACCGCCCAGCCCTTCTGGCTCATGCTACGCAGGGTAGACCCGGCTATGCGCCCGATGACATTCTTGGTTAGTACAATCTTCGGAGGTTACGTCGTAGTCAGCGCCCTCCGACTAATCCTGCTCATTGTCTTTCCCCTTCAGGGAAACGACTTTTTCAAAACAGCTACACCGGATGCCTTGACCATCTTGACGTATATCATACTGACTGCCGGTCTCGGCTTCAGCCTGATACTGATGGTGAACAGGAGGCTACTTGGGGAAATTAAGACCGACGCCGAGGAGCTGCAGCGTTCTAATGCCGAGCTGGAGCGCTTTGCCTACGTGGCTTCCCACGACCTGCAGGAGCCGCTGCGCATGGTGGCAAGCTATACTCAATTGCTGGAAAAGCGCTACAAGGACAAGCTGGACGCCGATGCCATGGAGTTCATCAATAACGCTGCGGACGGGGCAACACGCATGCAGATTATGATTGAGAGTCTGCTGCAGCTATCGCGCATAACCACCCGTGGGAGACCATTCCAGGTGACCGACTGCGAGAAAGTATTCCAGAAAGCAATGGCTAATCTACAACTGGCCGTTTCAGATAGTGGCGCCAAGGTAACCCATGACCCTCTGCCGGAAGTAATGGCTGACGATGTGCAATTGATTCAACTATTTCAGAACCTGGTGGCTAACGCCATTAAGTTCCGCCGGGAAGAGCCTCCCAAGGTACATGTTTCGGCAAGACAAGACGGAAACGAATGGGTCTTTGCAGTGAAGGATAACGGCATCGGTATTGCTCCTAAAGACTATGACCGTATCTTCGTAATCTTTCAGCGGCTCCATAGTCAGGGGGAATATCCCGGCATTGGCATTGGGCTGGCACTCTGCAAGAAGATTGTGGAACGGCACGGCGGCCGTATCTGGATAGAATCACAGCCCGGCCAGGGAAGCACATTCTATTTTACGATTAAGGCAACAGGCATGAGGCAACAGGCGTGAGGCAACAGGCAATAGTGAGTTATAAAGACCTGCTAGTGTGGCAGAAGAGCATGGACCTGGTTGAGATGGTATACCGGCTAACAGAGGAGTTGCCGGCGTCTGAGCGATGGGGGCTTACTTCCCAAATGCGCAAGGCTGCTGTCTCCGTGCCATCCAACATAGCTGAAGGCTACGGAAGAAAAGCAACAGGTGAATATCGACACCATCTTTCCATAGGTCGAGCTTCTCTATTGGAACTGGAGACCCAGGTAATCTTAAGCCAGAGACTGGGTTATTTTAGACAGGGCGAGGTTGATGCTGTGTTAAATCAGGTACAAGATATTAGCAAAATGCTGTCATCTTTGGTATCTAAACTCAGGTAGACTTCACCTGTTGCCTCATGGCTGTTGCCTTGCAACGAGCCACGAGTCCCGAGCGACGAACTAAAAGGAGGAGCAAACCAATGACAGAAGCTTTTGTCAGACCAGCCGAAATCCTGCTGGTGGATGATAACCCCGGCGATGTCCGCCTGACCAAAGAGGCCCTGAAGGACGCCAAGGTGCTCAACCAACTGCACGTTGCCAAGGACGGCATCAAGGCGCTGGAGTTCCTCAGGCGCCAGGGCAAGTACGCCAAGGCAGTCCGTCCTGACCTCATCCTGCTCGACCTGAACCTGCCCAGGAAGGACGGCCGCGAGGTGCTGGCGGAAATCAAGGATGACGCCGACCTCAGGCGCATACCGGTGGTCATACTCACCATGTCCAAGGCAGAGGAGGACATCATCAAGACCTACAACCTCCATGCCAACTGCTACATCACCAAGCCGGTTGACCTCGACCGTTTCATTGAAGTGGTCAGGGCTGTCAAGGACTTCTGGCTGGCAGTGGTCAAACTCCCACCCAACGGTTCAAAACCAAAATGAAGAAGGCCTCATGACAGAAAGGGCGTTGTCAGCGCAAGGAACATACCAATTTGTCATTGCAAGGAACATACCAATTTGTCATTGCGAGGAACGGAGTGACGAAGCAATCTCTCCCGTCTGTCTTCAACCAGAGAGATTGCTTCGCCCTTCAGCCGAAGGACTCGCAACGACAGGGGGCTGTCATTGCGAGGAGTCCCGATGCAATCGGGACGACGTGGCAATCTCTAACCGCTTAGTTACATGAGTAAACAGTATTACGTGTACATAATGACCAACATAGACAACAAAGTGCTATACACAGGCGTAACCAATGATTTGAGAAAAAGGGCCTACCAGCATAGGGAAAAACTAATTGACGGTTTCACCAAACGATACAACGTGATGAAGTTGCTGCACTACGAGGTATTTGACGATATTACGAGTGCCATCTCCAGAGAAAAACAGATAAAAGCCGGGTCGAGGCAAAAGAAGATCGAATTGGTTAACAGAACCAATAAGGAATGGCGTGATCTATATGGTGAACTATGAGAGATTGCGAGGGACGAAGTCCCGTGGCAATCTCTCCCATCTGTCATTGCGAGGAACGGAGTGACGAAGCAATCTCTCCCATCTGTCATTGCGAGGAGTCCCGATGTAATCGGGACGACGTGGCAATCTCTCCCGTCCGTCCTCAACCAGAGAGATTGCTTCGCCCTTCAGCCGAAGGACTCGCAACGACAAGGGAAGACTGTTGCCTGTTGCCTCATGACTGTTGCCTTGCAACGAGCCACGAGTCCCGATGTAATCGGGGCGACGTGGCAATCCCAGCCTGGGCAGGTACTTACGCCATGCGGAGATTGCTTCACCCCGACAAATCGGGGTTCGCAATGACAAGGGAAGACTGTTGCCTCATGGCTGTTGCCTTGCAACGAGCCACGAGTCCCGAGCGACGAGCGACGAAATGTGAAGGAAGGGAGGCGTTAAATGACAAAAAAGCCTGCTGAAGTACTTCTAATCGAAGACAACCCTGGTGACGCCCGGCTCATCAAAGAGATGCTGGGCGAGGTCCCCGATGCCCGCTTTCACCTCGACATTGCCACCAGGCTGTCCGCAGGGCTGGAGAGCCTTGCCCAAAAGGAGCCTGATGTCATACTGCTGGACCTGGGGCTGCCAGACAGCCAGGGGCTGGAGACGCTGGCCAGCGTTTCCGCCCGGGCACCGACCACCCCCACCGTGGTATTCACCGGACTAGACGATGAGACAACGGCGCTGGAAGCAGTCCGCCGCGGCGCCCAGGACTACCTGGTCAAGGGCCA
>VGOF01000093.1 GCA_016875975.1 Chloroflexota bacterium
GAGTCATTGCATTGGGCGCTAATTCTGAGTGCTAAGGACAGACTTTCGTCTTTTGTGGGGTCAAGCTTTTTGCCATTTTCCAAAAACTCTCCCTCGGGGCGATAGCCGACGCCGGTAACCTCTATAGTCCTGTCGGGCGGACATATCTGTCGCAGTGTCATCTCGCTCTCGGTCAATGTGCCTGTCTTATCTGAGCAGATGACAGTGACAGCACCCATCGTTTCCACTGCCAGCAATTTCCTAATTAGCGCATTTCTTTGTGCCATCCGTCTCATTCCCAGCGCCAGCACTACTGTTACCATTACCGGCAGGCCTTCTGGAATGGCAGAGACGGCAGCAGCGATAGCCAGGGTGAACAGTTCCTCGTAGCTATATCCTTTGGCTAAGCCTATAGCTATCAATATTCCAATGACCCCAAGGACCAGAATCCCGATATAGCGTCCCAGCCTGGAGACATTGCGCTGGAGTGGAGTGGGTGGTGGTTTGGTCTCTTGCACCTGAGCAGTAATCTTGCCAATCTCCGTATTCATGCCGGTGGCCGTAACTACAGCCAATCCTCGTCCATTCACAACGGCGCACCCTTTGTGCACCATGTTTCCCATATCAGCGATGGTTACTTCACCGTCTATAGGCCCAACGAATTTCTCCACAGGGACCGATTCACCTGTAAGGATAGATTCGTCTATGGTCAGGCTGGCAGCTTCAATGACTCTGGCATCAGCAGGAATCTTGTCCCCTGCGTCGAGCACAACAACATCACCAGGAGCTATATGGTTGGCGGGAAGCTGAGTGACGGTACCATTTCTTGATACTTTTGCCTGTGGCACCGTAAGCCGTTTCAATGCTTCCATAGCACGTTCTGCCCGACTTTCCTGTATGAAGCCGATTATGGCGTTAATGAGTACTACTGCCATTATTACGCCAGCGTCGGCAGGCTTGTGCATAACGGTCAGCTCAATTACCACGGCGATGAGCAGAATATAGATAAGTGGGCTGGCAAACTGGCGCAGGAAGACGACTATGGCTGGTGTTTTGCCCTTTTCCTTGAGCTCGTTTAAGCCATATTCACGCAGTCGTTGGCTGGCTTTCCCCTCAGAAAGACCGGAGCGGTCGGAGTCGAGGTTCTGCAGGACTTCTTGGACAGTCAGATTATGCCAGTTCAGCGGTTTTGACATCTTGGTTTATCCTGTTAGGTTGCAATGTTGACGGGCGAGGCTATCCGTCTAACCTCTTCAGGATTTTGGCCCGTTCCCGGACCTTTTGTACGATGTTCTGTTTGACGATAAAGTCCGTGGTGTATTCGCCGGACTTAAACAAGTCGTCATCCAGCGCTACCTGGTGAAATAGGATATTGGTCTCTAGCCCCTCAATACTCATTTCGCCAAGGGCTCTTTGCATACGTACCCTGGCTTCCTCCCGGGTTTTGGCTCGCACCATGAGCTTCAGCAGCAGGGAATCATAGTAGTGCGGGACTTCATAGCCTTCGTATATTCCCTCGTCAATCCTGACACCCAGACCGTGTGGCAGGCGGAGATGCGTGATATGGCCAGGGGAGGGGAAGAAGTTGTTTGCGGCATCTTCGGCATTAATGCGGCACTGGATGGCATGAGCGGTGAGGCTGATGTCGTCCTGGCTGTAGCTCAGGCGCTCGCCGGCAGCTATCTTTATCTGCTCCTTGACGATATCTACATTGGTAGCCAGCTCTGTTACACAATGCTCCACCTGCAGGCGAGAGTTCACCTCGTTGAAGTAGAATTCCTGAGTGCCAGGAACATAGAAAAATTCTACTGTCATAGCGTTGACGTACTGCAAAGCCACTGCCACATCCATGGCAGCCACGTATATCTTCATCTGCAAATGCGGTGACAATTGCCCGCAGGGCGCTTCCTCAATCAATTTCTGGAATCTACGCTGAATGGAACAATCTCGACTACCCAGATGTATAACGTTGCCGAATTTGTCGGCCAGCACCTGGATTTCCACATGCTTTACCCCGGTCAGTAATCTTTCTATGTAGAACGATGGCACACCGAATACCTTCCTGCCTATCGTCTCTACATACTCCGTAGCTTCAGCCAGCTCATCCTTGCTGCTGGCTACTGCCATGCCAATTCCGCCACCCCCACCAGCGGGCTTCACGATGACAGGGTAGCCGACCTCCTCCGCAATCTCCCCGGCACGTGTTAATCCCGCATTTGTTGAAGCTATAAGAGCTTCGTCTGACCCTGGCACCACCGGTATATTGAGCATCTTCATTAACTGGCGGGCGCGGTGTTTGGGTTTAACCCTGTACATGGACTCGCTGGGCGGGCCGATGAAGGTAATGCCATGCCTTTCGCACATCTCGGCAAACTCAGGGTTCTCAGACAAGAAACCATAGCCAGGATGCAGGGCATCTGCCTTGCTCCGCATGGCTACTTCCAGGATTCTTTCGACATTCAGGTAGCTTTGTGTGGCATCTGGGGGGCCTATAGGATAAGCCTCGTCAGCCAGCTTGACGTACAGGGCATTGGCGTCTGCATCAGAATAGACAACTACGGTGCGTATTCCCATCTCCCTGCAGGTCCTTATTATCCTGATAGCTATTTCGCCCCGATTGGCTATCATTATTTTGTGAAACATTTATTTGCACTCCCTTTGCTGGATTGAAATCTGCTAGCTTTCAAAAAGGATACCAATATTGTGACGCAGAGACAACCTGCTCTATACCAGCGGGATAGTGGTGCCGGTAGCTTTGGCGATGAGCTTGCCTTTATGGTCGGTTACCGTCATCTCGGAGACGCAGACTCGCTTGCCGCTCCTTACCACGCGGCATTCGGCGGTTAGCTCGTCCCCTACGCTGGCGGCGGCGGTGAAGTGAATATTGAACTGGGAAGCCACGTTAGGTGTGATTACTGAATTGGTGGCGTAGGCGAAAGCCTGGTCGGCCAGCGACATGACAATGCCGCCGAAAATCATCCCGTTGAAGTTGACGTGCTCGGGCTTTAGCGTCATGGTTACCCGGGCATAGCCATCTGACAGTTCTGCTAGCTTTATGCCCAGGAAGGAAGCTATTGGTTCCTCTTTTGCTTTGGCTCTCAGTTTCTCCAGGTTGCCAGACATGCCGCACCCTCACCCTTACCTCTCCCATCGAGGAAGAGGTGTATATATTTTAGCTTTGATTTATATAACCAAATGCTAGCAAAGTTTGAACTTCCTGGCGGCTTTCTCCAGGCCAGCTATTGCTCCTTCGAGTGTCTTGTCCTCAACGCAGTAGGCGATACGGAAATAGCCTGGCGTGCCGAAGCCACTGCCGGGAACAGCCAGCACGTTCCACTGTCGCAATTCGTCCAGGAACTCCACCTCGTCCTTGGTCGGCGACTTGGGGAACATGTAGAATGCGCCCTGTGGCTTAACCACGGAGTAGCCCATCCTGACCAGGTTGCTGTAAAGAAAATCGCGCTTCTTCTGGTATTCAGCAACTGAGACGGTCACGTTCTGTAGCTTGCTTACCAGGTGCTGCATCAGGGCGGGGGCGTTGACGAAGCCTAGCGTACGGTTACAGAAGATGAGGGCGTTCATTAGGTCGTCATGCTCAGCGCATTCAGGGTGCACTGCGATGTAGCCAATACGCTCACCGGGAAGCGCCAGGTCTTTAGAGTGCGAGGTGACCACGATGCTCTGGCGATGGTGGGGAAAGACCGGAGGATACTTCAGGCCATCGTATATCAGCTTGCGGTAAGCCTCGTCGCTGATGAGGTATATGTGTGTGCCGAAGTGCCTTTGTTTCTTGCCCAACAATCGGCCCAGGCTGCCTATCATGTCTTCACTGTAAACCACGCCTGTGGGATTGTTGGGTGAGTTGATTATGACCGCCTTGGTACTGGGGGTGATTGCTGCCTCCAGCGCATCCAGCTTGGGCAGGAAACTGTCGTCGGTGGGTACCACCCTGGCAACTCCACCGTGATTGTCGATGTAGTTGCCGTACTCCAGGAAGTAGGGGGCGAAGACGATGACCTCTTCGCCGGGATTGAGTATTGCCTTGAGCACCACGTTAAGCGCGCCGGCAGCACCGCAGGTCATCACGATATTGTGATGCTTGAACATGGGGCCAGTCTCCCCTGAAAGTCCTTCAGCCACCGCCGACCGAGCATGGGCATAGCCGGCATTCTCCATGTAGCGATGCATTCCGGCCAGGGGTTTTTCAGCCAACCGCCTCAGTTCCTCGTAGAATTTCTGCGGTGGGTCCATCACCGGGTTGCCTATGGAGAGGTCGAAGACCTTGTCCGCTCCCAACTTTTGCTTGAGCAGGTTGCCCTCCTCGAACATCCTCCGAATCATAGAGCCCTGAGCCATGCGCTGGCGCACGCTATCAGAGATTGACATGCGAGGTCTCCTTCCTGCCCTGCTCAAAGGCTTTCAAGTTGAGCTGCAGGATTTTGGCGGGCAAGCGCTCCGCGATGCATTTTTGCCAGACGTTGGGCTTGATGGACATGAAATTGGAGATGCAACCCAGCATAAACAGGTTCAAGGTGCGGACGTCGCCCATTTCTTTGGCACTGGCCGTGCCTTCTACAAGGTATATCTTATCCGTGCGCTGCTTCAATATCTCTCTGACTTCGTTGTCGTTGGGATAGCGGTGCGTGCCCAGGCTGACGGACAATGGCGGATTGGCATGGTTGTTTACCAGCGCCAGCCCGCCGGGCTTGAGGAAATGCGCCCACCTTGCCGCCTCCAGCTTTTCGAAGGCCAGCAGTATGTCCACCTCGCCCTCTTTTATCATGGGCGACCAGACCTTTTTTGCCAGCCGCACGTGGCTGATGACGCTGCCGCCGCGCTGAGCCATGCCCAGCGTATCTGTCTTCTTGACATCATATTTTGCCGCTAGGGCTACGTCTCCCAGTATATCACTGGCAAGTATGGTGCCCTGGCCTCCCACGCCCACCATCAGTATATCTTGCTTCTCCATAACTAACTCTTATCTCCCGGAGCAACAGGGCCAATCGCCTTCCTGGGACATAGCTGCTCGCAGACAGTGCAAATATCGCCAGCGCATAGCGTGGCATCTATAAATATCTGGTCATCGAACTTCTGGATGGCGGGGCAGCCTATCTTGATGCAGGTGCCGCAGTCGTCGCATTTCTCCTCGTCAACGGCTCTCGCCCCGCTCCTGGTCTTCACCAGCACGGCGCACTCGCCACGAACGATGACCACGGAGAGGTCGGGGTTGTCCAGTGAGCTTTTCATTGCCGCGCGGACTGCTTTGACATCGAAGGCGTTCACCACCTTCACGTCATCAACGCCAATGCCCTTTACCAGCCGTTCCAGCTTTACGGCCTTGGTCTTTTTACCCTGTGCCGAGACGCCGGTGCCCGGGTGGTGCTGATGGCCGGTCATGGCTGTGGTGCCGTTGTCCAGTATGACGATAGTGGCCTGGCTTTCGTTATAGACACCGTCCACCACGCCGGTGATGCCGGAATGGAGGAAGGTAGAATCACCAATGACTGCCACCACCTTGCTGCTGATACCTGCCTTTTCCTTACCCAGCGCCTGACCGATGCCAGCCCCCATGCAGGCGGTGGTGTCCATGGCACGCAGCGGCGGATAAGTTGCCAGTGTGTAGCAGCCGATGTCGCCGGTGATGACTATCTTGGTTTCCCCTTGAGACTTGCCGCTGGCATCCAGAATCTTTGCCCGCTGTCCCATGGTGCTGAGCACAAAGAACAGGCTGGTATGAGGGCAGCCGGGGCAGAGCAGGGGAGGGCGTCCTGGAAGCCATTGTGGCGGTGTGCTCGGTTGCACTGGAGCGCCGGGCAGCAGTCCGGCACGGCGGGCAGCCTGCTCTACCGCAAAGGGATTAAGCTCGCCAAATCTGGGGATGAACCCCTTGCCCATGACCTTTATGCCCAGGGCCTTGATGCTGTCTTCCAGGAAGGGGTCGAGCTCTTCCACTACCAGTATCTTCTCCACGCCTTTGGCAAACTCGTGGATTAGCTTCTCTGGCAGGGGATAGGTCATTGCCAGTTTCAAGTAGGAGGCGTCAGGGAATACTTCCCGGGCGTATTGATAGGCAACGCCGCTGGTGACGATGCCCAGCTTGCGGTCGCCCCACATTATCTGGTTATAGGGGAAGGTCTCTGAGTAAGCTGTCAGCTTTAGCAGCCGTTCCTCCAACAGCGGCCGCCTGATTCGGGCGTGGACTGGCAGCATCACGTACTTCTGCACATCATGGACGAAGCCCAGTTGCTTTGGGATAGGCCGATGTCGGGTTAAGTCCACCAGGGAATTGGCATGCGAAATGCGGGTGGTGCTGCGCATCAGCAC
>VGOF01000094.1 GCA_016875975.1 Chloroflexota bacterium
CCGAACCGATAATCGCTCCGCCCGAGGAGTATGCAGAGGAAACGGAGCAATATATCAAGGTCATCAAGGAGCATTCAAAAATCGAAGTAAAAACATTACTTCACATTGGTTGTGGTGCCGGCGGCAACGATTACACGTTCAAGGAGCATTTTAGGGTAACAGGGGTGGACATCAGTGAAAACATGCTTGAAATTGCCAGACACCTTAACCCGGAAGTGGCTTATTTTCACGGCGATATGCGAACAATAGAACTGGACGGATGTTTCGATGCTGTGGCTATTCCTGATTCTATAGCTTATATGGCAATGGAAGAAGATCTTCAGAGTGTGCTTGTGACGGCGCAAAAACACCTGAAACCGGGCGGGGTGCTTCTTATCGTGGCCAGCACCGCGGAGCAGTTCAGCCAGAACAATTTCATATATACCGGTACCAGAGGAGATATAGAGATTACCGTTTTTGAGAATAACTATATCCCCGATCCTGCCGAAACAATCTATGAGGCAACACTTATCTATTTAATCCGCCGCCAGGGCGAACTTGAAATTTATACCGACCGTCATATTCTGGGGCTCTTCAAACTGCAGACATGGCTGGGCTTCTTGAAAAAGGCCGGATTTGACATCGTAAATCAGACTAATATTGACCACGCCTATGACCGCTTCATCGCCGGAGAGGGTAAATACCAGCAATTGATGCTTGTTTGCAGAAAGAATCTCTAATATAAACGGCGTGAGAAAAGAACGTTCCAAATACTGGAGGCAAAATGAAGCAATGGTATGAAACGTTATTCGAGAACTATGGGCAACAATATGACAGAGAGAGCTTTGCTCAAGGAACAGTCGGAGAGTGTGATTTTATTGAGCAGGAGATCGGCTTTAACAAATCTATTAGAATTCTGGATATCGGGTGCGGGACAGGACGGCACTCCATTGAGTTATCAAAACGGGGCTACAATGTTAAAGGGATAGATTTGTCTGATTCACAGCTTACAAGGGCAAAAAAGAAAGCAGAGAAGCAGGGTCTCAAAATTGATTTCTCGAAATACGATGCCAGGAATTTACCTTTTGAAAACGAGTTTGATCTTGTGATAATGCTCTGCGAAGGCGCCTTCCCATTAATGGAAACAGATGAGATGAATTACGAGATACTCAAGAACGCAACAAAATCACTGAGGAAACGCGGGAAATTGGTCTTCACAACACTCAATGGCCTCTTCCCCCTATACCACTCGGTTGAAGAATTTTGCGCTTCTAATAGAGAACCAGGTAATGCCACTTACAGGAGTAATACTTTTGATTTAATGACGTTTCGGGATCACAACATCACAGAGGTTGAAGATGACAGCGGTAATAAGAAAAAGCTGGAGTGTAATGAAAGGTATTATGTACCAAGCGAGATTACTTGGCTATTGAAGACGCTGGGCTACACAAAAATTGAAATCTTTGGTGCAAAGCTTGGTGCTTTTTCTAGAAACGATAAGTTAACCACCGAAGATTTTGAAATGCTGGTTGTCGCTGAAAAATGACGAGGGTGATATGCACCGAGGCGCAGCTATTGTTTCATACGTGTCACCCGCCCACGGGTGACAGTAGTCGTAGGGTAGGTTTTCAAATCCACCGTTTGTCTCGGGAGAAGGCGGATGAGCCTCTTTCCAATTCTCAAACCAGGTTCGATCCATCTCAAGGCAGTTGATAACCCGAGTACGGCTCTGGGCAAAGAAGCTATACACCTTTTGATTCTCTCTATGAACCTTGTGAACCAGCTCCGCCAACTCACCATGTTGCACTCACCCCACTTCCACTGTTGGAACGCTTCGTTAAAGAGGGTCCAGGATAGAATGCATCCGCATATCATAGTAGGCATCGGTCAACGCTTGCTGATATTCCCATAGTGCCCTCTTGTGCTCCTTCATTGTCTTGTTCTCCGTTCTTTGCATCGCTAAACTCCGCCCATAGTCATTTTAATACTTTCTTAGAGCGTGCATGAAGTACATGCAAAACCGAAGCTACAGGTGACCTTGCCCCTTCATCTTCAGAAGTTTATAATCAGAGGCATAACCATAATTGAGCTAATAAAAACGCTGGAAAACAAGAAAACATGGCAAAAAAACCAACGCACTGGCAACTTGAAACCCTATCCAGCATGACGACCGAGGCAATTGTGGATAAGTTTAAAGAGCTTGTTCCTGATTTTGACCTCAGCTCTTTCCTTGCCAAAACGGACAAGTACCTTGCCTGTGAAGACCTCTCAGAAGAAGAATACTACCCCCGGGCCACCTTCTCAGATTTCGATGAGGATTTCATCTGGATGGCCTGTGAAGAACTGTGGAAGCGGCTGGTTCCTGACAGGCCATCGGTGGAACACGTTGCCGACCAGTTTGACGACTTAGTTGAAAAGATAATCAAGGCGGCAGAAAAGCGCAAGTGGAAAGAGGTAGTCCGCCTAAGCCAGAAGACTCTCGACCTGATTTGCCAGTACACAATCGAAATAGCTCCTGCCGGCCACAGGTTGCGACGCGACTTCTACGAGAAACTCCGTGAAGCGACTTTCTACGATTTCGACAGCGTCTTGGAGGACTTGATTTTCAATCTAATGGGGAATGGGGAATATAAAAAAATAATCGATATCGCAGGAACCATCGGTGACGCCCTTGGTGATGACAGACTCCTTGACTACAAGGCTGAGAGCCTATTCGCACTTGGCAAGAGAAACGAAGCAGAGCGGTGTTACCAGGCTATCATAAACCGTAACCCTGACAACCCCTGGGTCTCCCTGCACGCTGGGGACTGCTACGTCACGTACGGTGAAAAGGATATCAGCAAGGCAAAAATGCACTACCTCAAAGCGCTGAGTGTAGCCGAAAGCCACCGGAAGCAGCCTGACAGCAAGGACGAGTTACGGGCAGTATATCACAGGCTTATCGCTCTGGCTAATGATTCTGGGGACTATGCCGAGGCTGACCGTTACCAACATCTTCTCAATTCAATAGAGACCAAAAAAGTAGGTCGCAATGACCCCTGTCCCTGTGGCAGCGGCAAGAAGTACAAGAAATGCTGCGGGCATGAACCAGTCACTGAACCAAAGCCACCATTCCTTGACCGGCGAATGATGGAGCGAGACCTTCTTGCCCTCAAGCAAGCAGTCGAAGAAAAGGGCATCGAATCAGAAGAGGACCTGAAAAGATACCTGGACGATATCAACAAGGCAGGCAAGACTCCTCAGTGGATACCGGAGACACCGCTGGAGAAGGCTCAGAATCTGATATTTGAAGCTCTCGAGACCGAAGGGAAAAGAAGATATGAGCTTGTGCGGCAGGCGCTCAAAATATCGCCCGACTGTGCTGATGCCTACATCTTATTGGCAGAGGAAACAGCACAGAGCCTGGAAGAGGAGCGAAAACTGTACGAGGCTGGGGTCAAGGCGGCTGAACGTACTCTGGGGAGCAAAACCTTTGAGGAAGAGGCTGGCCATTTCTGGTCTAATGTGGAGACTCGCCCATATATGCGAGCCAGAACTGGTCTTGCCCAATGCCTGTGGTTTCTGGGAAAACGCCAGGAAGCTATCGAGCACTACCATGAACTTCTACGGCTTAACCCCAACGACAATCAAGGAATCCGATATTTGCTAGCGGCGAGTCTCCTTGAGATGGGTGAAATCGATACCCTACAAAAATTACTGGGGCAATATGACGAGACTACGGCAGCCTGTCTCTACACAAAAGCACTCGTCAGCTATGTCAGACAAGGAGACACCGCAGAGACACGCAGACACCTCCGGGAAGCAATGAAATACAATCCTCACGTTGCTCCTTACATCCTCAGCGAGAAGAAGCTTCCCAGAGAATTACCACAACGCATGGGGTTTGGAACTGAAGACGAGGCCATCGTTTACGCCGCCGAGTTTGGTCTTGGCTGGCGCAACACAAAAGGGGCGCTCGAATGGCTACGGACAGCTTGCGGCAGGACCACAGCACAAGGAAAGCAAAGCCAAAGCAAAGTCCCCGATGTGCCCGAGGTATTCCTCCGGGCGTTTGACTCGGAAGATGGAAAACGCCCCCCAAAAAGGCAGACGAAAGTAGATAAAAAAGGGAAGCAAAAGCAATCGGCAGAATTGCCCCTGGCTACTATCGCTTTGTACGGGCCAGATGATACGACGCCAACCAAGGTGACAGTGGGCATTATCAAACAATGGGAGGGGGAACCCACGGAACTAAAAAGGTGGTGGGGCGAAAACGTGATTCGTGACCCCGTCGTCCGGGCAGAAATCCTCGAATTTATCAAGGCACATGGCGCCAAGAGTGTGGTAGCAACCGATGGCATAATTGGCTGCCCTCATGAAGAGGGCATCGACTTCACGGTTGGAGAAGATTGTCCATATTGCCCCTTCTGGCGAGAGAACAAGCACAAGCGCCAGGATTCAAAAGACACAAGGCGGTAGCCTTTCATAGCAACACACAAACATCTCCACCAAATCCCCAGCCACCGTCGCTGGCAGGCAACTCACTCCGAATGTAAGCGCTTTTCTTCCCGGGACACTGAGTAGCAGCTAAATAAGACTGACTAACGTGCAGCCTTGTCAGTTTGAAAGATAGCCGATATTTATTAGCTTCGTCTCTCCTAATCGATAACGTATAATATTGCTTACTACGGACTCCGCCATGAATGCATATCTAGTAAGAGTAGGGATAAATATAACCCCAGAGTCATGAGGCTGGGTTGCGCCTGTTGACCCGGGAACACATAGTTTTGCGGACGTCCCAATCGTGGAGAAAGAGGCTAAGGGGGAGAAGCCAATTCGCACCAAATATGGCACAACTTACGACGAATTTAAGCAAGTGTGCGCCTCTTTAGGCGTAGAACTCCCGCAGAAACTTGTAGGGCAAAAATCGCATCTCGACCCGGATTTCAAATACTTGACTTATGGAGATGAGGGCTTCACATGTAGAGCGGGACTTCAGCCCCGCTTTCTACACTTTTGCCTCTTGGCTATTAACTTTTGGCATTGGCTGTCCTCTCTCCCCTTGTGGAAGAGAGTTAGAGTGAGGTGGCCCAGGTCGTCATCACAGTTCTTTTAACTGTCATTGCGGGCATTTAAATTGTCACCGCGAGTCCCGATGCAGTCGGGACGATGATATCGGGGCGACGTGGCGGTCTCAGCCCCTTCCGTCACCGCGAGCGAAGCGTGGCGGTCTCCTCACCCTGTCATTCTTGAGTCCCGAGGCAATCGGGACGAAGAATCCCTTGGCAGCGCGACCTTTCAGAGTCGCTCAGGGGACGGCGGGGCCAAAGCCCCGCGCTACATTGGGTTAATATGACCTGCGGCGGAAGGCTGCCACCAATACCACTATCACTGCCAGGAACAGCCCGCCCATGAGCAATATGGGAAGCAAGCCATTACGGAATGAGGAAACCTTGTCTTCCTCTCTGACCACCAGGAAGCTGGCCCTCTGGTCGCCCACGCTGATTTCATACTTACCCGGCTTGGCTTTCTCCACGGTAAAGGTAACCGTCCTGGCAGCGCCCGGCTCCAAACTTAAGGTCTGAACCTGCTCGGTGAAACCGTTTATCACCAGGGCTATGTTGGTGCTTCCTGCCGTCTCCCCCTCATTGACTATGTCTGCGGTAACCGTCACCGGCTGGTTGACCCGTGCTACCCTGGAACTAACGCTGACCTGCCTGGGCTTGAGGCCAGGCGGCGTATTGCGCAGCGGCAGTTCACCAGTGGAGGCGCCCTCTGCTGCTCTTCTAGTCCCGCCATATCCACCTGTCTCCCGCCCTATATCTCTGGATTCTTCGTCCCGATTGTATCGGGGCTCGCAGTGACAAGGTAGGCGGGGATTGCTTCACCTCGTTCGCAATGACGTTCTGCGTCTCTTTTGGCGAGGCTGAGGCCTCACACTATATATTCAACGCTAGGTTAGGGATTCTTTCACTATCTGGGCGATGTCTTTTACTGCCAGTTTGCCTTCCAGGTCTTCGGATTTGGCGGCGTCGGTGAACATGATCAGGCAACTGGGGC
>VGOF01000095.1 GCA_016875975.1 Chloroflexota bacterium
GAATCAGCATCCTGCGAGTGGTGCGAATACCTTGATATTTGCCCCAGGACAAAGCATGGTTTTATGGTCAGGGAGCTTCCGCTGGAAGAATATCTCAGCGAGCCTGGAGTTATCCTGGTCAACAAGTATGCCGAGCTAAAAGCCGAGGCCAGGAGGATAGACGAGGAGATAGACAGGATGAAAGAGAAACTGGTGGACTACGCAAAAAACAACGACGTAGAGGTAATAAAAGGCAATAACTACAGGGTGTCAGTTAAGTTCTCTGAGAAACTGAAATTCCCGGGCAAAAGAGACGAGGGACGGGATGAGCTGGAAGGCATCATCAGGGGTGCTGGCAAATGGGATGAGGTGTCAACGTTGGATACCGCTGCGCTGAAGAACGTGGTGGAGGAAGGCCAGTGGGGCCGGGAGTTAGTTGAGCAAGTCATGGAATACGGGACAACAGAACCAAGCTCCACCATCCACCTGTCCAAGTTAAAGGAAGAGGAAGAGTAGAGGCGCTTTCGCCCCCGCCAGCGTCAAGGTCAAGCCAGAGAGCTGCCGACAAAATCGCGCTGGCCCAGCAGGAATTCCACCGCCGACATCTCCTTCTTACCTTCCAACTGCACCCGCAACAGCCCCAGGATGCCGTCTCCAGTTATCACCCCCACCGGAGCCGGTGATGATTGGGGCAAAGCTATCACCTCCCCAATTTCACCCTTTTTCTCTCCGTCCACAGGAACCGCCTGGATGATTTTTAAGAGCTTGTCCTTCCATCGGGTGTAGCAGCCGGGCCAGGGGTCAAAGGCTCGCACCCGCCTCCACAGCTCCACCGCTGAGAGTTGCCAGTCCATCTCTCCATCCTCTTTGGCTATCTGCTTGGTATAGCTAGCTCGACTTTCATCCTGCGGCTGCGGCGTGATTCTTCCCTCCAGCCATTGGGGCAGGGTCTCCAGCAATAATCGGGCGCCAATCTGCGCCAGCTTAGTTGTGAGCGACCCCGTAGTATCTTCAGCAGATATAGGCACCTTTGCCTGCTTCAGGAGGGGTCCCGTGTCCATGCCGGCATCCAGGAGCATGACGGTAACCCCCGTGGCATCGTCCCCGTGCATAATGGCCGATGCTATGGGAGAGGAGCCTCGATATTTGGGTAACAGGGAAGGATGGATGTTAACACAACCGAACCTGGGCAAGCTCAACACCGCCCGAGGCAGGATTTGGCCGTAGGCTGCCACCACAACCAATTCAGGAGCCAGGCTGGCCAGCTCTTCGACCACCCCCTCACCCCTAAGGCTATCGGGCTGCATCACCCGAATTCCACGGGACACGGCAACTTGTTTCACTGGCGAGGCAGCGACATGTCGCCCCCTCCCGGCCTCCTTATCCGGCTGGGTGTAAACAGCAGTGATTTCATACCCATTCTCGATGAGCAATTCCAGGGTAGGAACAGCGAAATCGGGGGTGCCCATAAATACAATTTTCGGGCTCACGATGACATTGTAACAATTTCTACCGTTATGTCAAAAACCCCCTTGACACCCCAAAAGAGGGGCATGTTACCCTATAAAGGTTTCCCGACCATGCCGAAGTTTTCCTTGTTGGCTTACTGTCTCTGAGCATTACTTTGCCGTAAGTCAACGTGTCCATATACTTGTCTAGGGCTGCTTGCTCATTTATCGGCAGGCGGGGGATTAGTTTTTGGTGAATGATAAATTGAGAACGGCACGCGAGATTTGGGAAGCAGCTCTGGGCGAACTGCAACTTCAGGTCAATAAATCGAATTTCGATACCTGGCTTAAAGGCACCACAGGCATTAGCCATCAGGATGATACTCTGGTAGTTGGCGTACCCAATGTCTTCGTTGCCGATTGGCTAGCCAACCGTCTCTACTCCCTCATCAGCAGGACCCTGGCTAATATAGTCGGCAAGAGCCTCGATGTCCAATTCGTAGTTCACATCCCCCGCCGGGCTGAGGAGCGCCCTGCCGCTATGACAGATGGCGGAACCAGCACCCTGGTGTGCCAGCCAACCAAAGACGCCAATACCAGCAAGTGGGACGCCTTCCATTCAATCCTGGATGAAGGACCGAAGGTGAACCATTACAACTCCCGATATACCTTCGAGTCCTTCGTCACCGGCGAATGCAACCGCATGGCCTATACGGCAGCCCTGGAGGTGGTTGAATCGCCAGGCCAAACCCACAATCCCCTATTCATCTATGGCGATACCGCCCTAGGCAAGACACATCTGCTACATGCCATCGCCCATGCTGCCGAGGCTAAAGGGCTGCGGACAGTCTGCACCAGCGCTGAGCGTTTCACCATCGAGTTCGTTACAGCTATCAAGAGCGGCACCACCCCGAAATTCCGCCACAAGTTCAGGAACTGCGATGTCTTCTTGCTCGATGACCTACACTTCCTGAGCGGAAAGGCACAAACGCAGGAATGTATCTTCCATACCTTCAACGAGCTGTATGACCAGAACTGCCAGATAGTTATCACCGGCGACCGTCCTCCCAGGGAACTGACTTCGTTGCAGAAAAAATTGCGCTCCCGCCTTGAGTGGGGACTGGCCGTCAATCTGCAAGCCCCGGAACCGGAAACGCGCCTGGCCATCCTTAAAGCCAAGGCCAAGCGATTCAAGACCCCGGTTCCGCCAGAGGTGTTGCAGTACCTGGCAAATAACTTCCAGCAGAACGTCCGCGAGTTGGAAGGTGCGCTAAACCGTGTGGTTGCCTACGCCAAGCTCAGTGGCGCCAGCCTGGATACACGTTTAGCTCGACTCGCCGTCCAGGACCTGCTGCCCCCAGAAGGACATCCCACCAGCGCTGGTCCAGCAGAACGCACCATAGAAGCCGTAGCCAGCTACTACGGACTAACTCCACAAGCCTTGAGCGGCAAGAAGAGGGACAAAAAGGCAGTGTTAGCCCGTCATGTGGCCATGTACCTGTTGCGAGAGCATGATAATTGTGGTCTCACCGAAATCGGCAGGATGCTGGGAAACAGGGACCACTCCACCGTGCTCCATGGTTGCAGGAAAATAGCCACCGAAATCAACACGGATTCCACTTTAGCCTCGTCTGTTCAGGGTATCCTCCAACAACTGAATATCCACAAATCTCCAGAACAGCCCACCACCCGTGGGAAAACAACCCCAAAACGTGGATAATGCCCCAGCGTTGTTGATAACTCCCCAGGATTCTGGCATCATCTAGCCATCTCGCTTAAGTATCATATCCACAAATTAACTTGCCTTATGTACTTCTACTACTACATTATCCTACTATATATTTACAGAAAAGCAGCATAGATTAATAGACAGAGAGCGATACTGTGGACAAGGTAGAAATCGAGGTTCAGGCTGGAGATGGCGGCGATGGTATTGTTAGTTTTCGCCACGAGAAGTATGTGCCATTTGGTGGGCCTGATGGAGGGGATGGTGGTCGGGGGGGGAATGTGTATCTGGTGGCTGATAAGAGGCTGACCAATCTAAACGACTTCAGACAAAAGAGGAAGTTCCGGGCTACTCCTGGCGAGAGAGGTGGAAAGCAGAAAAAACATGGGGCTGACGGTCGTGACCTTGAGATTATGGTGCCCCTGGGAACAACGATTTTGTTGAAAGAAGACGGGCAGGAGATGCTGCTAGCTGACCTAAAGGAGCACGGTTGGCGGGTGCTGGTGGCTAAGGGAGGAAAGGGGGGACTGGGGAATGTGCACTTTGCCACCGCTCGGCATCAGGTGCCCAGGAAAGCCACCAAAGGTGAGACTGGTGAAAGAAGGTGGCTGGTACTTGACCTTAAGTTGATTGCTGATGTAGGCATTGTGGGGTATCCCAACGTGGGTAAGTCTACTTTTCTTGTGGCCGTGTCTCAGGCCAGGCCCAAGATAGCTGACTATGCTTTTACGACACGTGAGCCGGCCCTGGGTGTGGTGGATGTAGGGATGAAGACCTATGTGCTGTCTGAAATACCCGGGCTGATAGATGGCGCGCACCTGGGAAAGGGATTAGGGCACGAGTTCCTGCGCCATGTGGAAAGGACCAAGGTCCTGCTTCACCTGCTGGATGGCAGCTCTGAGGATGTGGTGGGCGACATGAAGAAACTGAACAGGGAGTTGACCTTGTACAAGGCTTCGCTGGCTGACAAGCCTCAGCTTGTGGCCGTGAACAAGATAGATTTGCCAGAGGTTCAGGCCCAACTGCCGCGGTTGCAGCGGGAGTTCAGCTCGCTGGGCATCAAGGTTTTGTTCGTCTCAGCAGCCGGCAAGCAAGGCCTGGCAGAGCTTCTGGTCATCTTGGCGGAAATGGTGGATAAGGCAAGCGAAGAACTGGCCGCGACGGAGACACCGGAGTTTGTCTTCCGACCTAGGCCAAAATCGAGGCCGCAGAAATGAAAATAGGCGTTTTGGGCGGCACTTTTGACCCTGTGCACCTGGGCCACCTCATGATTGCTGAAGAGGGCAGGAGAAGGCTTGGACTGGAGCGAGTCCTGTTCATCCCTGCAGGGCAGCCGTGGCTTAAGGCGGATAGGGGGATTACACCAGCAGACCACCGCCTGAAGATGTTGAAACTGGCTATCGCCGGCAGTCCTTATTTTGAGATTTCCACCATAGAGGTGGACAGGCCTGGGCCGTCCTATGCCGTGGATACCATGGTAGCATTAAGGCAGAAGCTGGGAAAGAAAGCTGAGCTTTCCTTCCTTATGGGCTGGGATAGCCTGGACGAGCTGCCGCTGTGGAAAGAGCCTGGCAAGCTGGTGCAACTATGCCACATCGGCGCCTTTCCCCGAGCCGGCTATGAAAAGCCTGACCTGTCCATCCTGGAGAAGTCCATTCCGGGAATCTCGCTGAGAGTGCTCTGGGTGGAGGTGACGCCGGCGGATATCAGCGCATCAGATATCAGAGACAGGGTAGCAGAAGGATTACCCATAGTCCACCTGGTGCCTGAGTCAGTGGCCCGTTATATAGAGGAGCACAAGCTGTACCGCTAGGCTCTGTTATGCTGGCATGAGAACAGGAGAGGAGACTGAGATGCTGACGGTGATAGACGCCATAAAGAACAGACGTAGCATACGGAAATATAAGCTGGCCCCTGTCCCTGATGAAGTGATACTGGAGCTTCTGGAGTGTGCCCGCCTGGCGCCTTCGGCGCATAACTCACAGCCATGGCGCTTCGTGGTATTGAAAGATGAGACTATCAGGAAAGAGCTACGGCAGTATGCTTATGGGCTGCAGTTTGTCGAGTCTGCGCCTTGCGTCATCGTTTGCTGCGTAGACCTTGGCGCCCATTCCGTGAGGACCACGCGGCGGCGTCTAAAGGAGCTACTTGTTGCCGGTGTCCTTGACGATGTCGGGGAGGTGAACTACGACCCGCTAGCCAGTGTAGCCGAAGGCGATGACGCTCATTTGCAGAGGTTCCTGGAAAGCTGCCGCTTCAATAGTGCCATAGCTACCGAGCATATTGTGCTGGCGGCACTTGCCTTTGGACTGGGCACCTGCTGGATACACATGTTCCAGCCGGGGAAAGTGCACAAGCTTCTGAAGCTTCCCGATAATATAGTTGTGGTGAGCCTGTTGGCGCTGGGCTATCCTGACCAGAGTCCGCCGCCCCGTCCCCGCCTGCCGCTGTCAGATATTATACTGACACCAATCCCCCAGGCCTGTTCTCCAGGCATCGAGACCAGGTAAACGAGACGATAAGGCAACAGCCGTGAGGCAACAGGCAACCCACCATGTCATTGCGAGCGAAGCGAAGCAATCTCCGCATGGCAGCAGTGCTCGCCCTAGCTGGGATCGCCACGGGGCTTTGCCCCTCGCGATGACAAATGGGGATATTCCTTGCGTTGCCAACCCCTGTGTCATTGCCAACCCCCATGTCATTGCGAACCGAAGCTGCGAGCGAAGCGTGGCAGGCAGTGAAGCAATCCCTTTCCATGCCTGTCTCTCTGACCCTGAACGGAGTGAAGGGGAAGGGTCTAGATTCTTCGCTACGCTCAGAATGACGGGGGATTG
>VGOF01000096.1 GCA_016875975.1 Chloroflexota bacterium
CCCTCTTTCAGAGCCAGCGCCAGGTTGGCCGTCTCCGTGGTGACGTGGAGACAGGCAGAGATGCGAACGCCCCTGAACGGCTTCTCTTTCTGCAGTCTTTCCCTAATTTGCTTGACCACAGGCATCTCCTGGCCAGCCCATTCGATGCGCAGTTTGCCCTGCTCAGCAAGCGATTCGTCCTTAACGTGATAATCCACCATTTTATCCTTCCCCTCCTTGTCTATGCGAGAGTTCTTCTCCCCACGCCATTGCGAGACCCGACGTAGTCGGGGCGTGGCAATCCCGCTGTTACACCTCACCACACCGAGATTCTTCCCCTTCACTATTGTTCAGGGTCAGAATGACAAGTCGCACATGTCATTCTGAGTCTTGATACGAAAGTCCACCTGTCATTCTGAGTCCCGATGTAATCGGGCGAAGAATCTCATAGCCTCTACCTCAACTTTGGGATTGCCACGTCGCCCCAATATAATCGGGCTCTTCGCAATGACAAATCACCATTCATTCTCGAGGGTACTTGTCATAGAATACGAACTCGCTAGTTTCCTTCCGTGGGCGTGGCGCCGGTTGTTCATCAGGCCAGCCCAATGGCACCAACTCTATCAAAGACACATTCTGCGGCAGACCCAGTATCTTGCCTGCTGCCTCTGCGTCCATCAGCCCCGTGTGCACCGTGCCTAAGCCCAGTGCATGTGCTGCCAGCGACAGGTTATGTACCGCCAGGGCCACATCGAACATATACCAGTAGTCGCCTTTATCTGTAGCCGGCAGGCTCTTATCGTCTTCGCCTTTGTAGTATCCCGAAAGCCCGCGCTCGGCACAGGCGGCTATGACCACGGGCGCATTTCGCACCGCCTCGGTAGCCGGATTGGCTCTGCCTGGCCTGGTGCCTTTCAACGTGTCCGCCAGCCTGGACTTGGTCTCCTTATCACGGACGATGACAAACCTCCAGCACTGGGTATTGGCCCAGGATGGTGCCCAGCGAGCTGCCTCCAGGAGGGTTTGCAGTGTCTCATCGCTGACAGGCTTATCGCTGTATTTCCTGATGCTACGCCTGCCTTTGATAGCTTCCATTACGTCCATTATCGTTATCTCCTGGTGAAGTCGAAACTGAAGTCAGACCAGCCCGTAGAGTATGCCGTCGCCCTGTATCCTGTGTTGTACCTTTCCGCTTGTTTCCAGGTAGCGGAGGTGGGCGACGGTCTCGCCAATGGCAAACCATTT
Source organism: Chloroflexota bacterium (assembly GCA_016875975.1). Taxonomy (GTDB): domain Bacteria; phylum Chloroflexota; class Dehalococcoidia; order GIF9; family UBA5629; genus VGOF01. Next base: position 1,225 of record VGOF01000096.1, read on the forward strand.
CTGCTGCGCTGGGAATTCCTCCCACGATTTACAATCGATGTCCCAGGTTATGTATGGGGCAATCTGCCAGGCATTCTTTTCACCGTCTTCCAGCGCTGCCAGCGCCTCGTTGAGCCGGCTCCGGTGGTGCTCCTGCAGCTCTGCAATCCTCTGCTTGTGTTCGTGCCACAGGCTGCGATGTCCGGGTAAAACCAGGCTGACATCCAGCGATGACACCTTTGCCAGACTTGCCAGGTAGTGTCGCAGCGAATCGTCCATCTGCAACCACACCGTAATGTTGGGGGTAATATCAAACAGGATGTGGTCGCCGGAGACGAAGACCTTTTTCTTGGCCTCGTAGAGGCACATGTGCCCCGGCGTATGCCCTGGGGTATGAATGCACTGGAAGGAGTAGTCACCGATGCTTATCGCATCGCCCTCTTTCACAGGAGTGAACTTTATCTCCTGCCTGGGGCTGTATTTGTAGCCTGGATGGCTGCGCCAAGCCCGGTCCAATTCCTCAGCAGGGAAACCGTGCTGTATGTAAAACTTCGAGACCTCAAGGATGTGCGCCACCTGCCTCTCATAGGTCAGAAATGCAGCCTCCGCCCAGTTGAAGTATACCTTGGAAGACTCCCTGGCGAGGGTGGCCGTCAACCCCAGGTGGTCGGCATGGAGGTGTGTGATATAAAAATCGGTCTTGTCCAAATCCACGCCCAGCTCATTCAGGTAGGACATCATGGGATTCAGGCATTCCTCGCGGTTCATTCCTGTGTCGATAATCAGGAACCTCCCATCGCCCTTTATCAAGTAGGAATTCAAAGACTTCAAAGGGTTCTTGGGCAGCGGTATCTCCATACGGTAAAGGTCAGGCAATATCTGTTCTATCATCTCTAATCTCCAGGCAAAACGCTGTCGGTATTGTATCACCTTTCCCCCTTTTGTCCCAAACACTCGTACCACTCCAGCTATTCGGCTCTGAGACTTGACAGTGCATGATATAATGTAGCAAACGAGACCACAAATTTGGTAACGTTCAATTACAGAATACAATAGTAGGCTCTAAGGCAAGTGGGGGGGTGATCGTCCTCGGTCAGGTAGGTAGTTGCGTAGCGCGAAAGTTTTGTATTGGCGGGAGGCAGTGAGAGGCTAGTCGCAATATGGTCACCTGACTGGCAGGGAGTCAATGGTGAAACCGACCTAAGCGGGTCGGTTTTGTGTTTTGAGGGAATGGTGTAGCAGGAGGTGTTAGGATGGTGGTCAGTCTAAACAGAATTCTCAAGGATCGAGGTAGAGGGCTTGCCTCTGCCACGCTTATTCTCGTTATAGCCCTGGCTCTGTCATTATTTCCCAGTGTAGTGCGGGCAGACAGCCGTACTGCGGACGGAGCAGCTTCTGGTGATGAGCCCTCAATTCAATCCGGCACTGTCTCCAAACCATGGGTTGACGCAGAGATCGACCAGGCGCTGGCCACGGGCAAGTCGGCATTCTTGTACTTCTATGCTGATTGGTGCCCTTATTGCCAGAAACAGAAGCCGATAGTAGATGAACTGGAGAACAAGTACGCGGAGGCAATTGCCTTCATCCGTGTCAATGGCTCGGGCGAACCCCAAGCCCTGGAGGAATTCGGCGTGACAGCTTTCCCTGCCATGTTCTTCATATGGGGCAAAGATGCAGGCGGGGAATACATATATCAACAATACATGGGGCTCACGGACGAGGAGACATTGAGTGACGAATTTGATACCGCCCGGACGTTCAACGGTGGGTCAGACACAGCGGTTCCGGCAAGGGCAGAAAACATTTGCTATTATGCCGGGCCGGATACCTCTCCGGATTCGCTGCAACTAACAGATTTCACTGTGGTGGGGCAAACGCCGCTAAGAGTAGGCGATACCATTAACGTAGCATTCAAACTGACAAACCTTGCTGGGCAGGATGTTAATCTTGGTCAAAAAAGTGTCTTCGTAGCCGCCACAGACCCTAATAACAACGACGCCTCTTTCGGATTCACGTATCCCGTCCGAGGCATATTTGCAGCGCGCCAGACTCTTTCCATTCAGGTTTCCAGGGTTCTGGACAAACCAGGGACATGGGTAGTTTGGCCCTCGTACCAGCTTGCTCCCGTAGCTAGGGGAGCAGCGAAGTTGGGACCTTACAAATGGCACGCCTGTTCTCTGACAGTTCAGACTGCGCTTGTGCCTCCACCAGTTACTCCCAAGCCAATTGTGCCTTCAATAGTCGTGCCTCCACCAGTTACGCCTCCGCCAGTGGCACCTGCGCCAGTTGTGCCTGCGCCAGTCGTTCCCGAGGTACCAAAAACAGTGAACGTGACACTTCCCGGGGGACTAACGAAGGCGTTCAATTTGCCGACTAAGGACATCGTCAAAGAAGGCCCTATCTCAATGGCGGATGGTTTTCAGGATAGCGACAAGGACGGCGTCCCGAACTTCTTGGATGAGTGCCCAAATACACCTGCTGGTAAGCCGGTGTTTGACAACGGGTGTAGATGTCAGGACAGCGATGGAGGCATGAACTACGATGTCAAAGGAAATATCCGCATAATGCCCGTGGCCGGTCTGCAGAAGTCGGAGACCGTCGCTTGGGACACATGTGGTACTGGCGGCAACGTTGAGGAACGTTACTGCAATCCTGACTATGAAACCGGCAAAAGCACCGACCCAGTCTCGAACAAAACGGAGTATTGCGGGTTTGGTTGTTCTGAGGGGAAGTGCAAAAAAATGGGCCCCTGTGCCTCAGCGGAAGGGAGTTGTAGAGATGGGATTCAGAACCAGGGTGAAGCCGGAGTTGACTGCGGCGGGAAATGCCCACCCTGCAATACAAAGTGCACCACCGGGACAAGATGGGCACCTCCTGACACCCCATGCACCACTCACCATCCCGCAGACCCACACAGGGTAAACTACACTTGGACGGATGATTCAGACTTCGAATCCGTCTGCCGCCGCGTTGAAGTATGCCACAAGGACCTCGATTGGATAATTGAAGAAGCGTTACAATGCTGTGGTGCCTCAAGTGAGGAAGAGGTTAACAAGACAGTCTGCCCGACCCTTTGCACCCAGACTCTCAAAGAAAGCGGTACAAGCTGCCAGAGATGCGTCGGTTTATACCTAATCAGAGGGCTGGGAACATCCGCAAGATGGATGAAGGAATACCAAAAGCCCACGGGTCCATGGCCGGAAACTGCGGAGCATTTAATAAACCATCATAAGACAGGAATATGCAGGCATTACGCACTGGCGCTGACGACCTTACTGAGAAAAGCAGGTTACTCCCCGTACGACGTCGGTATGAACTGCGATGGTGCACACTGCTATAACGTAGTTAGGTTGCCCGGCGATATCAAATGGCATGTCGTTGATACAACTGGGAACAACACTGGCGACATCAACCTCGGGGGATTGCCCAATTATAGCTATCCCTATTGCGCCGCTTTGAATGAGGACAACTGGTGTTTTCGGATTAAAGACCCGATGGGACCTGGAGGCAGTTACTATACTGGGACAATAGAAGACCTTGATAAATACTGGTCTACTGCTGAGAAGGGATTGTCGTATGAATATCCGTTCAAATCAGACCACTGCTCGGGCCCGGAAAGGATCAGAAAGGAGCACCTGCCGGAGTGCGGCCCGGGAGTGGCATGCCATCGGGACAATTACAGGATTCCAGATTGGGCACCGAGATTGAAGCAAATCGCAGGATGTGGAGGTCCCTAACATGAAAATGACGATTAGGGTTACTGTATTATTGATTTCTTTATTGGGGTTGGCTCTGTTTTCCCCATCGAGCATTCTGGCTGACATGCGGTTAGAAACAATAGGTAACATAGCTGTCTACAGGGTCGCTCCTAGTCAAGCAACCATCGGGCAGAAGGTCTGGGTAACCTTCATTCTGGAGAACGGTGCCAACGTCGCTAAAAACATCACCATCGTGGAGAAGATTGGAAATGCCGACTTTGATACAAGCGAAGCAAAATACATTGAGACACCGTATGGGATGAAGTCCTGGTACTATGAGTGGAAGATAAAATTGCCCCCAAAAACGAATACCACAATTGGTTATTGGCTAATCCCTAAACAGATTGGCTCTTATGTTATCTCCCCGGCCCGAATCGATATCGATGGCAAGACCTCCTATTTGCAAGCTGGGTCGATTGAGATAAAATGCCTGACTGATGGAAGATGTGACGCTCAATCAGGTGAGAACTACCTGAACTGTCCTGAAGAATGTACCACCGGGCTAGCCGATGGGATATGCGATTCCGCCGCAGATGGCAGATGTGACCCAGACTGTGAAAAGGCCTTTGACCCCGACTGCAAGGCGGGAAAAATCCCCATTCGGCTAAGCAGGAGTCTAATTGTCTATCTGATTGGTGGTGCTGTCTTATTCACCATCGTCATAGTTGTTGTCGTGGCTTTGTTAGTACGGCGGAAACCATAGTCGGCAGATAAAGCATAACCTTCGGCTGACGCTGAGCACTTTACCTGTCGATGCCTCCCCACATTTCTGGCATTCAGCATCTTGTATTTGAGCTAACCCTAAGTCCCTATTGACATTTTATCAAGCTATGTTTAGTTTTCGAGCCGGGCACGGTGGTTACCATCCCCCGCAACCTTACCGATTACGTAGTAACCGAATACGGCATAGCCCATCTGCGCCAGAAAACTCTGAGAGAACGGGCACAGGAGCTTATAGCCATCGCCCACCCTGACTTCCGCCCCGAACTGAAAAAACAAGCCTCCAAGTTATTCTAATCAA
>VGOF01000097.1 GCA_016875975.1 Chloroflexota bacterium
TTATCACGCTATCCTTGTCAAACAGCTTCTCTTCTATGATGGTTCTGGCCATTCCGTTTATCAAAGCTGCATCAGTGCCAGCTTTAGGCTGCAGCCACAGATGCGCCCAGGAGGCAAGCACCGTCTGGCGAGGGTCCACAACGACCAACTTGGCGCCCCTCTGTCTAACAGCACGCCTTATGGCATAGCCCACCAAAGGTGCTGAAGAAGTAGGGTCAGCTCCTATAACCAAAATAACCTGCGCCTCTTCTATATCACCGATCGGCTTGGTACTACCACCAAAGCCAGCAAACCCATATAGCCGGCTGCCGTTGTCTATATTGTTAGTCCCCAGCACGCAGCGGGCAAACCGCTGCAATAGGTAATTATCTTCGTTGGTACACCTGGAAGAGCCAAGAACCGCCAGGCTGCTGGGACCACCTGCCGCTTTAATCCGCTTGAACCCATCAGCCGCCAGCTTCAGAGCCTCTTCCCACGATACGACCTCAAAGTTGCCATTGACTTTAACCAGTGGAGTAGTCAACCTCTCCGGGTTATGCACGAAATCGTAGCCATAGCTTCCCCTGATACAAAGCGTCCCCTTGTTTATGGGGCTATCTTCATCAGGCCTGGCTCGCACCAGGCGCCCACCCTTCACATCAAAAGAGATTCCACAACCACAGCTACAAGAGGGACAGATTGTACGCACTCGTGTGGCGCTGGTGCCTCTGTAGCTCTTCTCCTTCTCCATAATAGCGCCAGTGGGACACATCGCCACGCACGTGCCACAGAAAGTACACTCGGATTTTTCTAATGGCTGGTCGCCCAATGTTGCGGGCTTTGAGACAAAGCCACGGCCGAGATAGTCGAGAGCACCCTCACAGACCAGGTCTTCGCAGGCGCGTATACACTTGGCACAGAGTATACACTTGCTCAAATCCCTTTCGATGAAGGGATTAACTTCTTCAATGCTGGCCAGTTGGGGAATCCTTTGCAGTCTGACTAGCCCCACACCAAGGTCGGAAGCTATATTGCGCAGTTGACAGCGGTTGCCTTTATCACACACCGGGCAGGAATCAGGATGGCTGGCCAGCATGAGTTCGACGAGGATAGCACGACGTTCCATCACCCGCGAAGACTGAGTATTGATCACCATCCCGGGAGCTATCGGCGTAACACAAGAGGCCATCAAAGCACCTGAGCGTTCGTCTTCCACAATACAGATACGACAGGCGCCGTAGGGGGCAAGATTTGGGTCATGGCACAGCGTGGGAATAACCAGGCCAGATTCCTTGGCCAGGTCTAGGATAGTCATTCCCTGTTGACCACTTACCTCTCGCCCGTTAAGGGTGATGGTAACAGTCTCCAATTCCGCCCTCCCGCATTAATAATTCTCGTTCGGCCTCCTGATCTCACCCCCACCACAGTACTAAACTGTGCTAGATGCAGAATACAGGAAAATTTGCACCAGCACTCTTGAGGAAGAAACAGAGATGATTTTTGTAGTGGTTACTGCCTCTACCTCCCAATTGACCACACAGTTTACTACAACACTCATCCCCTGTCAAAAAAATTTTCACACCTCGGTTTTTGCACCTCTTCGCACCGAGTCAGCTTTACCCCTTAACCAGGTCTGGGTATAATGAATCAAACATCCATTACAAAGCCATAACAGAGCTGTTGCAAGAACATGGTAAACGTTGTCCCTGTATTGAAAAGATGTGAGGTCTTCGTGGGCCTCGACGATGGTGACGTACAAAAGATAGCCAACTTGTCCTCATGGCAAAGAAATACCTATAAACCAGGTGACTACGTTTTCCGCCAGGATGCTACAGCTAACTACTTCTATGTCCTCGAAGAGGGCGAAATAAGTCTACTGGTAACTGTACAAGCCGACTCCCCAGATAGCACGAAAGACGTGCCGGTGGATACCGTCACCACCGGAGACATTTTTGGCTGGTCATCCTTAGTAGCACCTCATTCTCTGACCATGTCCGCATTATGTATCAAACCATCAACCGTGCTAATCGTATCTGGCATAGAACTGGTTGGACTGCTCGACTGCAATCCCGCCATCGGCTACGAGGTTATGAAAGGGCTGGTGCGCGTCATCGGCGCCAGATTCAGGGACCTTCGTCGCCGGTTTGCCAATGAAGGCAAAGCGAAAAACAGCCAACGCTAGGCCACGGCTATTTCTTAAGCAGCCTGTCCACCCTTTTCAGCAACTCTTGCGGAGATACCGGCTTATCTACGTAGTCCTCTGTATCCAGTGTCAGACCTTGACTCATGCTAAGGGAAGTTTCGCCCACTCTTTGGGCAAAACTGGTCAGCATTATGACCGGTATCTTTTTAAGCTCAGGGTCATTCTTGAGCTGCTCGGCGGCAGTGAAGCCGTCCTTGACCGGCATAATAATGTCTAGAATAATCAGGTCGGGTTTCTCTTTCCGTGCCTTCTCCAGGCCCTCGTCACCATTATAGGCAACAAGGACTTCATAAGGCTTGCTCTCCAAAACCATTTTGGTGGCCTCGACGAAGTCTTTGTCGTCATCGACAAGTAGCACCTTGGTCTTCTGTGTCATTTCATCACCTCCTCAATATCTTTTATCTTACGCCTGTTACTTGCGCTCAAGTACCTTCTCTACCCTGCTGAGCAAAACATCCGGCATAACCGGCTTCTCCAGATACTCATCAGGGCTGAGTTTTCTGCCCGTTTCTAATTCATAACGACGGCGGCTGGCCTCTTCGCGTACCGAACTCAATATGATGATAGGCACGTTCCGATATTCGGACCAGGAAGGCAATTGAAGCTCTTTATACACTGCGAAGCCATCCATCTTGGGCATAAGAAGGTCGAGTATCATCAGGTCTGGCTTCTCAGCGCGGAGCTTCCCCAGGCACTCCACCCCATCATGGGCAAATATGACCGCATATCCTTGTGCTTCGAGTATCATACAAACCACATCCAGAATATCAGGGTCGTCATCAGCTACTAATATCTTCCTTGTATCCATTTCCATTTACTACCTAACGAGATTATATCAAACATTCAAATACTATTTTGAAAAACATCGCGCACCTCTTGATTGCAAGCACGCTTTCACACTTCCGCCTTCACCTTCCTGGGAATAGTAAAGCAGAATTTACTGCCTTTGCCTGTCTCGGGGCAAGGGCTCTCTGCCCATATCCTGCCACCGTGCGCCTCCACAATCCTCCGACAGATAGAAAGCCCCAGACCCGTCCCTTTCGATTCCACATTGCCACCACGGAAGAAGTCCTGAAACACCTTGGGTAAGTCGTCTTGCGGAACCCCGCAGCCAGTATCGACAACTTCCACCAGTACTTCGCTGTCAATCGCCATCGCCCTTATCTCCACTTCGCCCTCGGCAGTGTAATTAACAGCATTGTTAACCAGGTTGGTTATGACCTGCTGTAACCTTGATTGAGAACCGTACACGCAGGGCAAGTCGGAGGGAACCTGCAGCGAGAATAGCAGGCCTTTCTGCTTCGCCAGGCTATTAGCTTCCTCGGCAAAGCTCTCAACCACCTGTGACAGCGAGACATCAGTCATCTCCTGGACTATCTGCCCCATCTCGATGCGAGGGATGTCCAGAAGATTACTGATAAGGTTAAGTAGCTCCGTAATTCTCTGGCTAGCCCTCTGCATCATGTGTTTCTGTTTCTCGTTCAACTCCCCTGCATAGCCACCGAGCATTACTCCCAGAAAACTCTGTATAGCAGCAAGGGGAGCTTTGAGGTCATGAGCAGCCGTGCTGACAAAGCGAAGAAACTGCTTCTTTTCCTCCTCCAGCAATTCAGCCCTCTCCAACGCCACAGCACCCATATTGGCCAAAGCACTGAAAAACTCCACGTCACCAACGGTGAATTTACGCGGCTCAGAAGTATAGATGCGTGCCAGCCCAATTACCTTACCTCGTCGCATCAAAGGCAAAGAGAGTATGGACACTATACCTTCTTTCTTCGCTTGTTCCCGGTACTGAACTCGCGGGTCTGTGGTTGCATCCAGAATAGCCACTGGCTTGCCAGCAAGTGACTGTGCAATAGCATCATCCACTCTTACTGGCCCCTTGTGAACATACCAGTCGCTCAACCCATGTGCCACGGTATGAATCAACTGTCGTCGATCAGGCGCCATCAACATCAAAGAACAGCCTTTAGCTCCGGCAGCTGCGCAGATACTCTCTACGATGGTATGCAGCACTGCTTCCGATGCTAAATCAGAGTTCAGCTTTTGTGCTATGTCATACAGTATTTTATAGCGTTGTACCGCTTTCATCCGCCCTCACTACCTCACTTTGCCGATTCACAGAACTGCCACAGCCTTCTATTTCGCCATGTAAAGAAACAGTATAAGCAACTAACAAAACTTAAAGTTACAAAACAAAAAATAGCTGGTACTTACTAAAAAGATACTATTATCCCCCCACATTACCATCTAGGCCATCTGGAAACTCAGCGAGGATAACTGGGAAGTGCTATTAGCTTAAGACTATACAGAATCGGCTTTTTTGTCAAGACACACCAGGCTTGACGAGGAAGTGTAGCAATAGTACTATCGTTGCCAATATCTATCCACTACTGTCAAAAATCGCGCTGAAGGGAGGTAAGCACTATGAACCTCGGCAGCTTAACCGAAGAGAACATCAAAAGATTCGGGGAATATGAATCAGTCTATTTCGAAGGCAAGTGGTATACCAATGTCGAGATGAACCAGACAGCCAACCGCCTGGGCAATGCCCTGAAATCACTGGGCATAAGCAAAGGCGACCGTGTGGCCATCCAAATGCCCAACAGCCCACCCGTATTTGCTTCGTTCCCGGCAATCTACAAAATAGGCGCCATCGTCGTCCCCATGAGCCCACTCCTCAGACCCGACCAGTCGGCGTATATATTCCGCGACTGTGGAGCAAAAGCTGTCATCACCAGTCCGGAATACGTCGTCTGGGCGCAGCAGGCTCAAGCCCACGCCCCTGAACTCAAATATGTCATAGCTACCGAGCGCGACGATATCCCGGAAACTATCTCCTACAACGAATTATTGTCAAAGAACTCTCCAGAGCTGGAAATTGAAACCACCGACAATGATGACTTGGCTGCACTTATCTACACCGCAGGAACTACAGGACAACCCAAAGGTGTGATGCACACCCATTTCTCCCTTTATATCAACGCAATCGAGTTCTACTACTACATCCTGGTCCGGCGTCCTGTCGACCTGAGGTTGACCAGCAGGGCGCTCGACTCCAGGACGCTCCAGCCCATTAACATAGTGGAACACACTACTGGCATGGACCGCACCGGCATCGGACTGGCAGTGCTGCCACTGTCTCACTCTTACGGCATCGCCTTCAGCAACCTGGCTGTTTTCATGGGAACAAAGGCCGTCGTCCTTAAGTGGTTCAATGCCGAAGAAGCCCTGAAGGCCATAGAGACCTTCAAGGTCACAGGCGTGGCCATGGTCCCCACCATGTACATCTTAATGCTGAACCACCCCGACTTTGACAAGTACAATTTGAGCTCACTTAAGGAGTGCATCTCCGGCGGCAGTGCGCTGCCTGTGGAAATAGCACAGGAATGGAAAAGGCGCACCGGCATAGACATCAGGGAAGGTTGGGGGCTAACTGAATCGGGAGCCACCACCACAGGACAACCCGCAGACCTGTCACCCAAGTATGGCTCTATCGGGAAATGCCTCCTTAAATGTAACACTATCAAGATATTTGACGACAATGATAAGGAATTACCACCAGGACAGGTTGGAGAACTGGTAATAAAAGGGCCCACAGTGATGAAGGGATACTGGAATGCCCCCAAGGAAACGGCCGAAGTCTTGAAGGATGGCTGGC
>VGOF01000098.1 GCA_016875975.1 Chloroflexota bacterium
TCAGTTTGAGCAAAAATTAGTGCCCAATGTGCTAAGCCTCCGTTGGAGATCCACATTTTGTTGCCATTGAGCACCCATTTACCATCTTTGGAAACGGCTGATGTCTCCATGCTGCTGGCATCGCTTCCAACATTGGGCTCTGTTAGGCCAAAGCAGCCTAATAGTTCACCTTTAGTGGTTAGAGGCAAGAATTTTCTTTTTTGTTCTTCGCTGGCATAGTTAAGGAGTGGAAACTGAAAGAGTGAGACTTGGACCGCCATGGTTGTGAATACGGAGGCTGAACCTCGAGCTATCTCCTCGCAGATTAGACAGTAGGAGATAAAATCCGCACCAAGTCCGCCATACTCTTGTGGTATTGGCGCGCCTAGCAGGCCGAGTGCACTGAGCTTCTCTGTGATATCGGGGCGATATCTCTCATTTTGGTCATCTTCCGCTGCTGTGGGTATGATTTCCCTTTCAGCAAACTCTCGAGCCATGTTGCGGAACATCGTTTGCTCATCGTTGAACTCAAAATCCATATAAATCCTCCTGTTTTTTATTTTGTTGAGCAAAATTAAGGTACAGCCTTGTTTTGGCTACCTTCTGTTAAGGTGACACTTTGGCCAACGTCAACAGTTGACAATTTAATCTGCTTGGAAAGTTTTGTCAAGGTCAGAGTGCTTGGAGATGCGATAATAATGGGAATAGTGTGATTCCGGTGCGAATCTTTATAAGAGAGCAGCGAGCAGGCTATAGCCTGCCCATTGCCCTCTGGTTCTTGCCAACCTTATTTGTCGACCACGTGTGCTGACATGGTGACTCCACGCCTGGAAAAGCCGAAGACCGCCGCTTTCTCAGGAGAGGTTAGAAAAGGTGCAATTCTCTGCGATATCTCGTGTCGCTCTGGCGAGTTCTCCCATGCCTTCCAAGAGTCGATGTCAACCCAGGTGCTGATGACTAGCCATAACGAGGGGTCGTCTATAGAGTGCAATGTTTCACCTGAGATATATCCATGATGCTGGGTAGCCTTTGTTCTGAGTTCCATCAGCAACTGTTCCATTTCTGTGCATCTATCTGGATAGCAACGTCTTTCGATGATGACTCTTATCATTTTGTCTACCTCCTTGCCTCTTACGCGGCATGTTTTTCTGTCTGGCTATTCAGGTACGGGCAATACGGGTTCTTCCATCATCCATTCGGAGCCCATAGCAGCTCGCCATTCCGCAACATCTTGCCGTAGTTCCTCATAATCTTTCTTGGCTGCGGCGTAGAGTCTGGCATTCTCCAGGGCAATAGCACCGAGGTTGGCTACTGCCCCCACGAAGTAAATATCGGAATCAGCAAAGTGCCGTGGCTCTGCCGTATATACTCGTATGACCCCTATAATTTCTCCTCTTAGCATAACTGGAACGCTAAGTATAGAGGCGATTCCTTCCTCTTTGGCTTGCTTTCTGTATTGGATCCTGTCGTCTTCTGTTGCATTGACGACTGAGACAGGGTGGCCCCATAGTGCTTCGGCGATGCTCCGGTCTGTTGATACCGGGCCTTTGCGGATGTATCGGTTGCTTAGGCCATATGCGGCAGTATGCAGCAGCAGTTTTCTATCTGGGGTAGTGAGCATCAGGGAGCAGCCTTTGGCATCCATAGTTTTGGCCACGTGTTCTACTATGCTGTTGAGAACGTCATCGGGCGTGCCTGCGGAATTTAGTGCAGCGGCGATCTCGTAGAGGCTGTGGTAGTACTTCTCCTCTTGCCCAACCATTTTCTCACCTCCTCGTCCTGGGCTTTGGTATATAAAACGTTGAAGCGCCCCGAGTAACCTTACCTTTCCCGGTAACTATCCCCATATCCCCTGTAAACTTTCACCTCAGGGGCTTTCTGTCCCTACCTCCCCGGTTTTAGCTCGACTACTTGGGACGCTTCAATTAAACTCTATCACGGCTACATCGATTTGTCAAATTTGCCACGAACGCGGTTTCAAACTCGGCGGTTGCTTACTTCCGTTATTGTCGCCTTCATAAGTAGTCCGGGAAGAGCCGTGGCTGTGCCCTGATGAGCCTGTCCATGTCCTGGGCATTCCTGACCCCGAAGTTGGCATAGCAGTTGTTAAATAGGATGTGGAGTTGCTTGACCTCCGTTGCAATTCTGGATAGTCTGGGCAACCATTCCATCAGTTCTTCATCGCTGTAGAGATATTTGAAGCGTTCGGCTACTGTGATACCCTTCTTGTCCCAGGTCTCCTTGTTTCTGCCATGGAGCCGGAGGACACTGATATCTGATGTGACTTCAGCGATGGGTGGCACAGAGGAACTGAAACCCTGCGGCTCGTCAACGCAAACGTAGATTAAGTCATTGCGTCTCAGAAATTGAAATGTTTGCTGCCTGTTTTTTTTCGTTGAGCCAGGCGTTATTACGGAACTCGACAGCCAGTCTGTAGTGCGGCAAGTTGCTCTTGCATTCCAATAGGTGTTCTTTAATGGTATTTCCTGGGGTGAGCCATGGTGGGAGTTGAAAAAGCACAACACCTAGCTTGCCGGTGCTGTCTAAGGGCAGCAGCGCATCGCGAAATTTCTCCCATAGCAGGCCTCTCATTTCTATTGATAAATCACGGTAGTACAAATTATTTGTGTTGGGTGGTAAAAGCGGGCGCAGCTCTTTTGGTAGTGATGTAAGTTTGGTGGGATGTTGAGTGAATAAGCTAAAAGCTTTGATATTGAAAGTGAAGCGGAGTGGCGTGTGTTTAGCCCAGGACGTGGCTATCTGCTCAGATGGTATTGCGTAATAGGTGCTATCGATTTCTACTAAAGGAAAATGCTTTGCGTAGTATCGCAGGCGTTTCTCTGCGGTACTGGCCTCAGTGGGGTAGAAATCTGTGGCTAGCAGCGTTGGGTCGGTCCACGAACAGGTACCGGTGAGTATCTGCCCCATCACATGTTCTCTTTTTGGAATATGCCTTTGTAGCCTTCAGACACCTCGCTGCTCAGGCGGAAAAAGACAAGCTGCACTACCCGCGCATTCTTGAATAGGCGAAATCCACGTGGATTGTAAACCACCATGAGAGATTGTGCTCTGCCGGAATAACCTGCATCCCATACTGCGGTATGTACATTCACCCCGCAGCGAAGCAAGCTAGACCTTGGGAAAGCAAGTGCCATTATGTCTTTGGGTAGATTGACTATTTCATTGTACGTAATGAGATAACAACCTGCGAGGAGGTCTGTGCCACCCATACCATCGAAAACAAGTGGTGAGGTAGCTGACAGGACGCGTGTTTGATTTTGCTGTCCTATGGTTCCAGGCGAGGCAAGCAAGGCTATATCTCTGACGGTTAGGTCTACCCCATTAGGCTGGATTTGCTGTTCTTGGCTTTGCAGACCTTCTATGAGAGGAGGTGTTTGTCTAAGGAGTCTGATTATATCTTCCTTTGATAGAACTGTGGTCATTTATTCCCTCGGCCCATTATTTTGGTGGGGTTTGTGGTGGGGGAGGTTACGTTGCCTCTTGTACAATAGCAGCTATAGCACCTGGGCCACCGTGCACACCTAAGGCAGGGCCGAGCCTGGATATGAGTGGCATTATGTTGGGGAAAACAGAGCGAGCGAAATCGGCCAAGGACCGTGCTTCATCGGCTGTAGTGCTGTGTACTATTGCTATGTTTTCTGCTTGACGTTTGGATTGCAGGAACTCGCGGAGGCGGGAGAGCCCTTTACAGCGGCTGCGGGCCATGCCAACAGGAACAACCTCGCCGTCACGTAAGGCAATCAAAGGTTTTACGTTTAGGAACGATTCTACGGCTGACACTGCTTTGCCTAACCGCCCGCCTTTAACTGCGTATTTGAAAGTGTCCAGAAGTGCTAATGCATGCAGTCGATCAATGGTATCATATGTTTTTTTGACTATCTGGCGGAGAGTGTATCCATTGTGGGCCGCTTGAGCCGCAGCCATAACAACAAGCCCTTGCCACATGGTCACTCCTTTAGAGTCGATAACCTCGATTTGGCATCCTTTCTTTTCCACCATCTCCTTTCCGGCTAATGCTGAATCGTACATGGCACTGTGCTTACTGGTGACGTGGATAGAGACTATCTCATGGGTTTCTTGGGCTGCTTGCTCATATACCTTGGCGAACTCTCCGGGTGACGGTGCTGCTGTAGACGGATGAACCGGGCTGGTCAGCAGTTTGTCGTAGAACTCGTCGCAGCTCATATCAACCCCATCGCGAAATGATTTGTCACCAAAATGAACATAGGCAGGCACAACTATGATGCCTAGTCGTTTGGCTTCGTCTTGAGTTATATCTGAGCAGCTATCAGTGATAATCCTGGCTGTCATAAGCTAGGTCCTCCGTTGAGATTTGAGGGCTAGTTGATGTGGGATTAGAGTATACTATCACCTTGCCGTAGTGTAAAGCATGGCTTGAAGTATGGAGTGCGAGGGGCTAAAATGGCACAGATAAAGAGGTTATGATGTGGAGTTGGCGTATTGTGGAGTAGTTTTGGTGTAATTTATGGACGTCAGTGAAGCACAGCATATTTTCCAGTGTCCTAGATGTGGCGCGCAGAATGTTGTTGGTCAGGTGGCATGCCAGTCTTGTCAGCAAAGATTCCAATATAATTGTCCTTACTGTGGCCATGTCGTCGATCCAACGCTAGTGAATTGCGCTAGCTGTCGTGGGCCACTCAACTGGCCGACTCCTCAGAGAGTGAAGGCTTTTCCGAAACAAAGGAGGGTGCATACTTACGAGGAGCCTGGCGAGCTTGATGAAGAGCACCCAAAGCAACAGAAGAAGAGAGACCCCTGGCTTATGGGTTGTGTTGCCTTGATAATTCTAGTAGTCATCGCTGGGATAGCAATCTGGGTTCTTGATATGCTATCCTCGCAAAGGGCACCGTCTTCAATGCTTGTTCCCCACCCAGCGTCTGATAACCAGATTGGCAGCAAGGTTGGTGAGTCTTTTTGTCTGGAAGGAGCTAGGCTATTGAGAGAGCCCTCGTTTTATGATGGCACCATCTGAACCTGGTGGTTTGCTGTGTTGTGCAGGCGTTCCTAGTTTGTGTGGTTTGGTGCCATGATTGTAGAATACTGGAATGCAAATCGGCCTGATGGCGGATACACATGACAGATTGGATGCTGTTGAGGCGGCTGTAGATTTCTTCAACAGCAGGGGGGTATCTGATGTATTGCATGCTGGCGATTTGGTGTCTCCTTTTGTAGTCCCGAAACTTGCCAGGCTAAACGCGAAGTTGCATTATGTGTGGGGAAACAACGAAGGTGACCGCGAATATATTACTGCTAGGTTTAGGGAGATAGGAATCGTACCACACGGTGATTTTGCGGCCCTGGAGCTTCATGGGTTGAGGATTGCTTTGCTTCATGGCAGGCACGAGGCTGTGGTAAATTCTCTCGCTGGCTCGGGGTTATACGACCTTGTTGTACGTGGCCATACCCATAGGGCTGAGATAAGTGGGGGCAAGACGCTGTTAATCAATCCTGGCGAGGTTTGCGGCTATCTCTCGGGTCGCAAGACTGTGGTACTACTCCATCTGGATAGCATGCGAGGGGAGATAGTTGAGCTATGACTTTGATTAGTTGAGGCGGAAAGCGGACAGGGAATGTCCTTGGTTTAGTCAATGCGATTATGGTGTAAATGGAGGGTTAGAAGATGAGTATTGAGTGGTTTCGAGATCTGGTGATTTGTATTTCTGGGTTAGTCTTTACATTGGTAGTTATATTGCTTGCGGTGCTGGCATTCTTGCTTTATAAGAAAACGGGACGTGTCCTGGGCTCCATAGAGGCTACGACAAATACGATCCACGAGATGTCTTCAACAGTGAGAGATGA
>VGOF01000099.1 GCA_016875975.1 Chloroflexota bacterium
AAGAGTGGATGGCACACAAATCTCAGCACCAGCCCCGCCGCCCGGTGGACCCCACCCCAGGCGTTACCTGTATCGGCTGCGGCAGGAAAATACCCGTGGGACCCGATAAGGCTAACTACAAGGGCCTTCTCCCCTGCCCCCACTGCGGCCGTTCCATGAACGTCATCCTGGAAGGCGGCGAGGTGATGTTCGCCCGCATGGGCTAGAGCCGAATTCGCCCAAGCCTATCCCTGCGGATTCAACGCCCAGACTGCCATGTTCAACGCGGCAGCGAAGCTGACCCACAGTATGTAGGGCACCAGAAGCCAGCCGGCTGCAGTTGATAGTTTGAAGAACCTCAATATGGTGAACAGCAGCACCACCCACAACCCCACGATTACTATCACGCCGGCAAGAGGGGACTTCAGCCCAAAAAAGACAATAGACCAGGTGACATTCAATACCAGTTGAACCAGGAAGGTAACCAGCCCTATCCTGACCTCTCTGAGTCCCCACCCCTTGCGCCAGACCAGGAACGCTGCTACCCCCATGAGGATATATAGCAGCGTCCAAACAGGCCCAAAGACCCAGTTCGGCGGAGTGAAAGCCGGTTTCTCAAGCGCCGCATACCAGGTTGCAATTGCCGGCCGGGTAAATATAGAACCGACCCAGCCAGCGCCAAGACAAACCAGAACGCTCAGGCACAGCTTAAAAATGTCATTCCATTTGGCAGAGCCCATTACACACCTCCAAGGTAATGATTATCATTTTATCTCGACAAATTCCTCTTAATTGAACTATTGACTCAAAAAATCCAGTATAGCTTTGCTGACTTCCTGCGGTTTCTCCAATTCCGTGAAATGACCTGCATCCGTGATTACCTGGAACTTCACATCTGGAAAAACAGTCTCGATTCCCTCATAATACCATAGCGGCTGTGCCGGGTCCTTCTCACCTTGCAACACCAGCACAGGGAATGTCATCTTCTGAAACATCGCCCTTCGAGCGTCCTCATCTTCCCAGACGAAGTCGCGGAAATATCGGGGCACAGCTTCAGCAACGCCGGGCCGCCCGAACTCGCGGATAATCCCTTCCATGTCGCTTTCGCTTATCTTCTGCACCGTACGAGGCTCATAAACCCTGGTGACGAAAGACCTGGCATCTGACATCATATTGCTGGCAAAAAACTGGTTCTTGAATAGCTGAAACTGCGGATGCCTGGCAGCATCAGTCTCCAGCACCGGCGCTTGCATCCGAATATACTTGATGACGCGGTCAGGGACTGCACTGGCGACATAGTCGCCGATAATTGAGCCCCAATCATGGGTCACCAGCGAAAACTTCTCCAGCCCGATGGCATCGAACAGCGCAATCAGCTCCTTAGACACTGCGGGGAGACTATAATCGCCGTCCCTCTTGTCAGATTGGCCATAACCCTTGAGGTCAACAGCTATCACCCGATACTTCTGGCTGACTTCTTCAATCTGGTAATGCCAGGAAAACCAGCTTTCCGGCAAGCCGTGGAGGAAGACAACTGGCTCGCCATTGCCTGCCTCCACGTAGTGCCAGCTTACACCACCAGCTTCGACGAACTTATGCTCCACCTGCGGCTCATCTGGAAGCTGCCCAGAGCCAGCTTTACCCGCCGGCTGCCCGCACCCTGCAACCACCAACACAGCCACCACACAGATTAGCAACAACTGTCTCATTCTCTTTGTGTCTCGCATCTTGCAACCTGCAACTTTCACTTTCATTCTCCCACAAGCAGCGAAGGATTGAACTCATAAATTGGTGACCCTTCTCTGGCGGCATCGGTAAAGGATGCCATCTTGTGGCTCACAATGCCACAGCCCTTCAGCTCGGACACTATGGGGTCAACCCTATCCTTGAGGCCAAGCTCAGCGCATAGTCGCTTTATGTCAACACCATAAATACGCCTGCCCCTCAACTCCGAAGCCATCCTCTCCACCAGCGACAGCAATTTATCTGTCTCCGGCTCCCCTATCTCCTGAAATACCTCACGGATAGCCTTCTCCGGCTCCCAGCGGTCTGTTTGCATGGCATTCTCCACCAGGTGTCTTGCCACGTTAGGAATCCGGTAGATTTCGCCTGCCCTGGGCAACAGCATCCGGTCTTCCCAGTCGCCAGCATGAGCCGCCCTCGCCGGCAACAACAACCGCCAACCATAAGCTAAAATCAGGATGTCCTCAGCATCACCACCAACCAATGCGGTAGCCTCCTCATAGGAAATCTTCCCCTTCCTTAACGCCTCTTCCAGAAGCAATGCCAGTTTCTGAGCGTCTTCAGCTTTCAGAAAACCACTCAAGGCTTTTTTCAGATTAGAACTCATTTTTTGCCCATTGAGTATAGCAGTTCACCACATAGCTGTGTAGTATGCTAAAATTGAACCTGCAAGAAAGCCATGCCAGCCAATTTGCCACCTCAATACTTTGAAGCCGAAAAACGCTTCCGCGAGGCTAAAACGTCCGAAGAAAAAATCGAGGCGCTGGAGACCATGCTGGCTATCATGCCCAAGCACAAAGGCACGGACAAGCTCCACGCCGAGCTGCGCAGGAAGATTGCCAAGTTCACTGAGGAAGCAGAGAGAAGATACGCCACCAGCCGCACTAGCTTCCACATCAGGAAGGAAGGCGCTGGCCAGGTGGCATTGATTGGCTTGCCCAACACCGGCAAGTCCCAGCTACTGGCCTCGCTCACCGAGGCTACGCCGGAAATCGGAGATTACCCCTTCACTACACAGAGACCAACAGTAGGCATGATGAAGTTCCAGAATATCCAGATTCAGATGATAGACACACCGCCGGTCACAGGCAAAGAGTCCCGCGTCTGGATAAACAATATCGCCCGCAATGCTGACCTCATAGCAATCATCGTGGACTTGAGTTACGAGCCAGTGCAACAGGTAGAGGCCGTACTTCAAGAACTGGAGAGCATGGGCATAATACCGGAGACAGATGTATCAGATGAATCCACCGTCGGCCGCCGCCAGCGCAAGATAATGATTATCGCCAACAAGAGCGATGCCGACGATTCTGGTGACAATGTTAAACTGCTTAGTTCAAGATATGATACACGGTTCCCCTTGGCATCGATTTCCGCCGCTTTTGGCATCGGTGTGGAGGAACTGAAGAGGACGATTTTCGACGCCCTGGAGATAATGCGGGCCTATACCAAGACACCTGGGACGAAACCAGACATGACCGACCCCATAATCCTCAAGAAAGGAAGCACCATCAAGAAGGCTGCTGAAGATGTACACAAGGACTTCAAGGCAAAACTGAAATACGCCGTAGTCTGGGGCTCAGGCAAATTCGATGGCCAGCGAGTTGGCCCTGAGCATGTCCTCAAAGACGGCGACATCATCGAATTGCATATCTGACGCCACAGAACACGCATTTATGAGGTCCCACCTCAGACAACAAGGATAACTGACTGGAATGCCCTGAAGATTCTGCTTACACCGGCAGCTCTATGGTGATGCTGGTTCCCCTTCCCGGTTCAGACTGTACTGTCAGATTGCCGCCGACTAGCTGAGCCCTTTCCTGCATCCCTGCCATACCGAGCTTCCCATCCCTGGCCAAACTGCCGATTTTCTGAGGAGGTGTAAACCCTCTGCCGTCATCACCGATGGTTATCGCTGTTGTATCTTCTCTGAATTCAACAGTAATCTCAGCTTCGGTTGCCTGTGCGTGTTTCCACACGTTTCTCAACGCCTCCTGGGCGATGCGGAAGAGCACTAATTCCACCTCCGCCGGCAACCGACGCTCTTTTCCCAGCACTTTGACTCCGATCTTTATCCCGGAGTACCTACCCACATCGGCAGCGAGCCATTCCAATGCCGGCAACAGGCCCAGACGGTCTATTGCCGCCGGGCGCAAGTCCTGGCTTAACCGTCTCAAATCAGCTACTATATCATTAACCCGCTTCCACAATTTTTCCAACTCGGTGCGATGTTTTACGGGCAGTTGCAAATCACTGCTGGCAAGAGCATCCAGCTTGCGGGAAAGCACCACCAAATCCTGGACAGTTTCATCGTGTAGCTCGTGAGAAATGCGTTTTCTTTCTTCCTCCTGTGCCCTGGTGATTTGCGCCAGGTAAAACCGTAGATTTTCCTGCATCTTCTTCTGCTCGGTAATATCCCTGGCGATGTGTTGAAATGCCACAGGGACACCGTCATTGAACACCACACTGGTAGCCAATTGGACAACTGCCTCGCTGCCGTCTTTCCTTGTGAACCTTTGCTCGTAGGGTAGCTCCACCGGTTCACTCGCCAATAGGTTCTTGCGCACCTTGCGGGCCAGCTCCAGACCCTCCGGAGACAGAAAGTCCTTAACATTCATGGCGGCCCATTCTTCGATAGGATATCCGGTAAGCCTGGATGCTGCTACATTGGCAACTGTTATGTTCCCTTTCAGGTCATGGAGCCAGATAGCATCCTGAGCATTCTCAAATAGCTGCCGATATCTCTGCTCAGACGCCTGAAGACCCTGCTGAGCTGTCTCTAACCGACGGCGGTATTGCCGCTCTTTACTGAGGGATGTGAAGCTGATGGCCACAACATTCCCCATGATAAACACGGCAAACGTTTCAAAGACGGCGTCCGAGGGCACAACTGACATGGAGATGGCACGGGGCAACATACAGGCTAGAGCAACTAAGGACGTAAACAGAGCGCCCTGCCATCCAGCAAGAAAACCAGCCCAGACAATAGGAGCTAAATACAGGATTCTTTCAAAGGCATGGCGACTCAATCCGAGGTTGGATGCTGCGCTACTCAGGAATCCGGGATATGCCTGGTATTCGTGATAATGAATGACAGTGAGAAATACCAACAGAACAAGAATAAACCAGAAACCTGGAGTCTGAATGATTTTTCGCAGCCAGACTATTGTCGAATTCTGCGCCACATTTTCCGTCCGATAGTTATGGCAGAGGCCATGACATCAACCTAGGTCGTCAACGGTGACCCAGCCCTCCTTGATGGCACGCACCACAGCCTCCGTCCGCGAGCTGACCTGCAGCTTGTTGAAGACATGCCCAAGGTGTCCCTGCACTGTTCTCAGGCTAAGACACAGCTCATTGGCAATATCCTGATTGCTCAACCCCCTGGCTGCCAATTTGAGTACGTCCATCTCCCGCGTGCTCAATGCGCCAGGCGTTTCCTGCCCAACGGTTTTTCCTGCGCCAGACACGAAGCGGTTCAGTACTTTGCGAGCAACTGCGGGATGTAACACCGACTCGCCCGAGTAAACACGCCTCACAGCATCGATAAGCTCACGTCCACGAATGCTCTTCAGCAAATAGCCTGCCGCCCCCGCTTCCAGGAGACTAAAGACAAACTGGTCATCATCGTAGGCAGTGAGAATCAGTATAGCAGTGTTCGGATATAACGTCTTTATTTGCTTGGTGGCTTCGACGCCATCAACCCTGGGCATATTGACATCGATTATGGCTACATCCGGTCTGGCGCTGCCCGTTAACCTGATCGCCTCCTCCCCATCACAAGCCTCACCCACAACAACCAGGTCCTCCGCCTGCTCCAAAATCTGCCGGGTACCCTCTCGCACCACAGCATGGTCATCCGCTATCAATATTTTAATCTTACCCATTTGCCCACCTCGGTTCCTAGCTGCCCTTATCATACATCTTGAGAATCTGGTCATCAACCCTGGAAGCATACTCAACCGACTACCTGCGGCAAGAAATAGGCATAATTGCCTACCACGAAAGTTACATTACAAGCATTAACTACCATGTAGATAACCTGCAAATAGGTATGACGGCGGAAGTTAGCCTCATAGGCTC
>VGOF01000100.1 GCA_016875975.1 Chloroflexota bacterium
CTATGAAGAAACGCAAAGAACCGTAAAACACGCTCACGGTCCTTCATCCTTTTGTCACTAAAATTTTTGTTCCACAAAGATAAATACTTGGAATCGTCGCTAATCTTGGCAATTAGGTTGTTATATGAACCACGGTACAGACAGTTCCTTAATTCTTGATTGTTGAGACTCAAAGATCCTTGATTTAGTCTAGCGAACAGCGCATATCGCATTCTCTCATCGGAATCTTTCAACAGTTTAACTATCGGTATCTTAGCTTGCCACAGAATTGTCTCGCGCTCGGCCTCCAATATTTTCGTTACCCCGTGACCGTTAAGCTGCGTTTTAATCTCCAGATTGACCAGTATGAGAGGAGATAGACTGACCCACGGAACAGCTACTCCAGCGACATTGGCTGGACCGGCGAACAAAGGCCTCATGAACCGAAAAAGCGAGGCTAATCGCTGATGACCATCGATTACTGTCCATTGACCACTAGACTCTTCCGCAACGAAAACAGGTGGGGTTGGTAAGCAAAGTATCAGTGACTCTATGTACCGACTTGCTCTTCTGTCATCCCACACATAATGGCGTTGAAAATCTGGTTCCAGAATCAAATTATTATTTGCGTAGCGGTCCCATAATTCGCGAACAGTTATATCGGATTTCTCCGCCTTAATCGTTTGATACTCTGGGGGGATATTAAGTGGAATCTTATTATCTTCTTCTTCGTCTCGGGAAATATCATAGGATTCGTCTTCATCCTCATAGCTACCTCGCCTTCGCACCATAAAACACCTCCCAATTGCGAAAGTAAGAAAATGGAAACTTGGCAAAAAGTATATCGCATTGGAAGTTTTTGTCAAGTGGAGCATCACCTGAATACAGAATCGACACCCCACAAGAAATGTAGATTAAGATTGCCCAAGCAAACATGCACTTCTGCTTCGGTGAGGGACCGCTCAGCACAGCTTTGCCTGCAGATTGAACATTGCACTAAAGGTACACTGGACAAACGTCCGCATCGTTCAGCACGTTCACGGTAAAGCTGATGAATACCGCGGTTTTGGTCACTCAGATAGCGACTGGGCTCTCACCGCTGATGGCCAAGAAGAAACGGGGTGTTTCCTCGCTGTCGCCCAGGATTGCTGTCTCTTATGTGCCGAGTCGCGCTTTGGCCTGTTGCTAGGGGGATATATGGTGGGCAGTACTGGACTTGAACCAGTGACCTCTGCGATGTCAACGCAGCGCTCTAACCACTGAGCTAACCGCCCACACTGACCGCATTGTAGCAGCGCCCCAAATCGCTAGTCAAGCTGAATCGCCCTTGAATAAAAGCATAACCTTCTTTATACTTAGTGCCCACAAAGAGTAGGCAAAATCCCCTTGCCACAATCGGCTATCCACAGGAGGTAACATGGGCAAGAAAGATGACGAGGCAAAAGCATACGTCCTCAAGAAAGTAAAGGAACAGGACGTAAAATTCATCAGGTTCTGGTTCACAGACATCCTCGGTTTTTTGAAGAGCTTCTCCATCACCGCCGACCATCTCGAAGGCGCTCTGGAAAACGGCATGGGCTTCGACGGCTCATCCATTCAGGGTTTTGCCCGTATCGACGAGAGCGATATGATAGCCATACCTGACCCCACCACCTTCCAACTGATACCCTGGCGCCCCAAAGAGCAGGGCGTGGCCAGGATGTTCTGCGATATATGCTGGCCCGGTGGCCAACCATTCGAAGGCGACCCTCGCTACATACTCAAGAGAAATCTCAAGCGCGCCGCCGACATGGGTTACACCTTCTACGTTGGCCCGGAACTGGAATACTTCTACTTCAAGGACGACTGCTCAACTGAATTCTTGGACCTGGGTGGCTATTTTGACCTGACGCCACCAGAGGCAGCCAGCGACCTGCGAAGAAAAACGATTCTCATCCTAGAGGAAATGGGCATCGGGGTAGAATATAGCCACCACGAAGTAGCCCCCAGTCAGCACGAGATCGACCTGCATTACACTGACGCCTTATCCATGGCCGATAACGTTATGACCTATCGAGTGGCTGTCAAACAGGTGGCTCAAGACCACGGCGTCTATGCTACCTTCATGCCCAAGCCCGTTTTTGGAGTCAATGGCAGCGGGATGCATGTTCACATGTCATTGTTCAAGGGAAGCTCTAACGCCTTCTTCGACAAGAATGCCCAGTATCACCTGTCCAAGGTAGCCCTGGAATTTCTGGCCGGGATTCTTAAACATGCTCCGGAGATAACCTCAATAACCAACCAGTGGGTCAACTCTTACAAACGCCTTGTCCCCGGCTATGAAGCACCTTGTTACCTTACCTGGGCACGAAGAAACAGGTCTGACCTCATCAGGGTTCCCGAGTATCAACCCGGAAGAGAAACTGCCACTAGAATTGAGTTCAGGTCACCCGACCCCGCCTGCAACCCATACCTTGCCTTCAGCGTCCTGCTCGCCGCCGGACTGGAAGGAATCGAAAAGGGCTACGAGCCGCCACCACCAATGGAAAGAAACGTCTTTGAAATGGGCCCTGAGGAAAGAGAGAAACGGAAAATCAAAACACTCCCGGGTAGCCTGCATGAATCAGTTCAACTCACCAAGAAGAGCGAACTGGTGAAGAAAGCACTGGGTGAACACCTATTCAACGGATTTATACGCAATAAAGAAGTTGAGTGGGACAGATATCGGACTTATATAACCGATTACGAGCTGAAGAACTATCTATCGATTCTCTAGGACCTGAACAGATAGATTAGACGCTGTTTGTCCTTTTGCCACCAGTTTTTGTGGAGCTCGTCAGCATTATCTGAATAACGTTATCGCACTTGGGACAGACCAACTCAATAGTAACAGGCTGCCTCATCACCCTCTCCACCAAATTAGTGACTATGGAATCTATATTGTCTAACCGCTGGTCTAGCATCTCAAAACGCTGCTTGAATTGTTCATCTTTCGCTGCCAAAATCCTACTCCTACAATCACAATATTTTGAAAAACCAATGCCCCAGGATTTAGCCTGAAAAATCTACAGGCTCTTCTCGGCAACACCCATTGCCCCTAGCTCTTCCTTATCCGTCTTCATTAGGCTGTCCAGATGATTGCTAACAGTACCCTCAAGGTATTTCCTGAAAGCCTCTCGGGCGGCAGGTGAAGACCTCACCGCTATCTTTGCACGGTGCCATTCTTCGGCTATGAGAGCATTTACACGCTCCGGGCTTAGGGGAAACTCTTCACCCATCATAGCCTCTGCCCTATCCAGAACTCTGCTCATGACAGCCCTCTTCAGACGGTCGAAAGAAAGGAACTCCTCATAGGAGTAAGGCTTGGATGTCCACATTTCTTCTGCCATCTTGTGACCTCCAACCTTAATCAGGCGGTATCATCGCCTATAATATGCCCAACAAGACACCTTGTCAAGCAGCATTACCCTTGATTTGTCAAGGCAGGCAACCTATACTAAACTAAAAGCGGGAGGTGAGAACAAATGCCAGAAATAGAGATCGGCCGTGTGAGTGACTTCTTTGCCAAGCCCGTAGTAGCCGGTATAGACTTAACCGGTACGCTGCAAGTTGGCGACAAGATTCACATCAAAGGGCATACTACAGATGTAGAGCTTACAGTGGAATCTATGCAAATCCACAATGCTAACGTGACCGAAGCCAAAGCCGGAGACGCTGTAGGCATCAAGGTCACTGACCGCGTAAGACCCGGAGACCACGTATATAAGGTCACACCTTGATATACATTAACCGCCGATGGATTTCACCAGGTTCGCCATCTCGATGGCACCCATCGCTGCTTTGAATCCTCGGTTGCCTTCTTTGGCGCCGGCTCGCTCGAGAGCCTGCTCAAGCGTATCGGCAGTTATGATCCCCTGAATTACTGGCAACCCCAGGTCCAGGCTAATCCTGGAAATGCCTCTATTCACCTCAGAGGCCACATATTCGAAATGAGGCGTGCCGCCACGGATGACGCACCCCAAACACATGATTGCGTTGTATTTCCCCGTCTGTGCCAGCTTCTTGGCTATGATAGGAATCTCCATAGAGCCAGGAGTCCAGGCCACATCAATATCCTGCTCCGCCACACCGTGCCGCAGTAGCCCATCCTTGGCCCCCTCAAGTAACCTGGTAGTAATCACTTCGTTGAACCGCGAAACAACCACGCCGAATTTCAACCCTTTGCCCAGTAATGCGCCTTCATATTGCTTAGCCATTGAACGCCTCCTCTTCTCTAAGGTTAACCTTCGATGGACTCATCCATGCCCAACATATGTCCCAACTTCTGCTGTTTAGTTTTAAGATACTCAAGGTTATAAGGAGTTGGCGACACCCTCACCGGTATCGTCTCCACTATCTCTAGCCCGTAGCTTTCCAGCCCGATTACCTTTTTGGGATTGTTTGTAAGCAGCTTTATTTTATGTAACCCCAGGTCGGCCAGAATCTGCGCACCGATGCCATAATCCCTCAAGTCCGGTTCAAAGCCCAGTGCTATATTGGCTTCTACTGTATCAAGCCCCTGGTCCTGGAGCGCATATGCCCGCAATTTGTTATGAAAGCCGATTCCTCTGCCTTCCTGTCGCATATATAGGAAGACACCACGCCCTTCGGCAGCAATATGCTCCATGGCCAAACTAATCTGGTCGCCACAATCACAACGCAGGCTGCCAAATACATCACCGGTCAAACATTCGCTATGCACACGCACCAGCACTGGCTCCATGCCAGAGATTTCACCCCTTATCAAGGCAACATGCTCATCGGCATCAACTTTACTTCTATAGGCAATAGCCGCAAAATCGCCGTACCTGGTAGGCAACTTGGCTTCAGCCACCCTCTCCACCAA
Organism: Chloroflexota bacterium; assembly: GCA_016875975.1. Taxonomy (GTDB): domain Bacteria; phylum Chloroflexota; class Dehalococcoidia; order GIF9; family UBA5629; genus VGOF01. The sequence continues at coordinate 4,844 of VGOF01000100.1, forward strand.
CTTCTCTTTGATGTGCCGATAAGCAATGAGGTCAGCAATGCTCACTATCTTAATCCCGAACCTGTCGCCCATTACTTCCAGCTCAGGCAGACGAGCCATAGTCCCATCATCATTCATTATTTCACAGATTACACCTGCAGGATAAAGACCAGCTAGCTTGGCCAAATCCACTATGGCTTCGGTATGCCCAGCTCTGACCAAAACACCACCTTCGCGAGCACGTAGCGGAAACATATGCCCGGGATAGGCGATATCCTCAGGCTTGGTACTGGAGTCAAGAACAGTCCTCACCGTTGCTGCCCTATCCGGTGCCGAAATGCCACTGGATGTTCTGTGTTTTGCCTCAATCGACACAGTGAAAGCAGTCGAAAACTTCGATGTGTTAACCTGAACCATAGGCGGAATCCTCAGTTCGTCTAGGCGCTGCCCAATTATAGGCATGCAGATCAATCCTCGAGCATACTTGCTCATGAAGTTAATCGCTTCCGGAGTCACCTTCTCAGCAGCTATCGCTATATCGCCCTCATTCTCGCGGTTTTCATCATCGACAATAATGATAAACTTGCCGGCGCTAATATCAGCGATAGCTTCTGGAATCGTTGCAAATGACATGAGAGTTCACCTCGCTTTCAGAAAACCATGCTCTCCAAGAAATTCCAGAGTAACGCCACCCCCAGCCATCTGGTTTAGTTTCTCCACATACTTGGCCATAACATCCACCTCCACATTTACCGTATCCCCCGTTTTCTTCACACCCAGGGTTGTATGCTCCCGCGTGTAAGCTACCAGAGAAACCAAAAGGGAAATGGTATCACATTCAATTACGGTCAAGCTGCAACCATCAATTGCCACAAATCCCTTACTCACAACGTATCGCATCAAATCGGAGGAAACTGATATCTTAGCAATCACCGCTGTCTCCTCCGGAGTCAACGACGTTAC